>LUZL01000227.1 GCA_001603615.1 Bacteroidales bacterium Bact_20
AATAATTTATTTTATATAAATATTTCTTGAATTTGTCTATAAATAGCTTATACATAAGATAAAAATCTATTTATTAGTCTATTTATTAATAAAATTTTATGTATATATATAATTATTTTGTAATTTTGTCGAAAAATTAAAAATATAGTGTTATGGCAAAGACAAAAATTTTAATAGTAGAAGATGAAGCTATTATTGCAAAAGACATAGAAAATGTTTTAACAAAGGCTGGTTATAAAGTAGTAGGTACCTTTTCTAATGGAGAAGCTGCTGTAGAGAATGTAGACGATTTAAATCCAGATATTATTTTAATGGATATAATGCTAAAAGGAGATATGTCTGGTATACAAGCTGCAGAAATTATTAGAGAAAAATCTAATATACCTGTAGTCTTTTTGACAGCTTATGCAGATGAAAATACTATTGATAAAGCTAGATCTGCAGTTCCCTATGGATACATTGTTAAACCTTTCAAAGAAAATGAAGTGATAGCTACTATAGAGATAGCTCTTAATAAATATAAAGAAGATCAAGAGCTTTTAAAAGAACGTGATATGCTAAAAAATATGGTAATAGAAAAAAGTGATTCTGATAGCATATTTGTACGTGCTGATTATAGACTAAATCGTATTAAATTTTCAGATATTTACTATGTAGAAGCTTTGAAAGATTATGTAGTTATCAATACTGCTGATAATATTTATACTACTCATTCTACTATGAAAGAAATGCAACGTATTTTACCCGCTAAAGATTTCGTACGTGTTCATAGAAGCTATATCGTACGTATAGATAAGATATTTAGTATTAAATATCCTGATCTAGTAATAGAAGGTAAAATGAAAGTAATACCTATAGGTGGTATGTATCGCAAAGAACTATTTAGTAGATTAAATCTTGTATAATCTTTTTTAAGTTATATTTTAAAAAAGGGGAATAAAATCATTCCCCTTTTTTTATGTAATTTTGTAAATATGAAATATTTTAAGTATGTATAATTATAAAACGAAAAATTCAAAATCTTTAAATAATAAAACTAAAGTAGATAAAAAAGAATTTAGTAATAAAAAAGAATTTAATAATAAAAGAGAATTTAATAAAAAAGAATTTATTAAAAAAAAGGATTTTAGTAAAAAAGATTTTAATGATAAAAAAGAAGGTATAAGGTTAAATAAATATATAGCTAATTGTGGCTATTGTTCTAGAAGAGAAGCTGATGAGTTGATTTTAACTGGTAGTGTAACTGTAAATGGTAAAATAGTTACACAGTTAGGTACTAGGATCGCTGAGAATGATAAAGTAATGATAGGAGATGCACCTATACAACCTGAAAAAAAGATATACATTTTAATGAATAAACCTAAGGATTATATTACTACATCTAAAGATCCTCAAAATCGTAAAACTGTCATGAATTTATTAGGCGATTTGAAATTTCGTGTTTATCCTGTTGGTAGGTTAGATAGGAATACTACAGGGATTTTATTATTTACTAATGATGGCGAGCTTGCTCGTAAACTTACTCATCCTTCATCAAATATTTTAAAGATTTATGAAGTAAAACTTGATAAAAATTTAAAAACAAATGATCTGCAAAAAATTATTGAAGGAGTTTATATAGATGGACATAGAATAAAAGTAGATGAAATTAGTTATATAGATGATAAACCACATAATTACGTTGGCATAGCTATTCATTCTGGACAATATCATATTGTTAAAAGAATATTTGAATCTTTAGGATACAAAGTATTGATGCTTGATAGAACAATGTTTGGACCTTTAACTAAGAAAAATGTTCCACGTGGAACATGGCGTTATTTAAGTGATAGCGAAGTTAGATTATTAATGAATTTGTGATGAAAAAAAACATTATTTATATAATTGTCATAATTTTTTTATTTATCATTTTAATTATATTAGGCATATTTTTTTCTAAATCTTCTAATATAGAAAATAAAGGAGTTTTTATTAAATCTCTTTCTAAAAATAATATTTTACAATTAGATAATTTGTTTACTGATAGTATAAATATTGAAACATTTTCAGATAATTATTCTTCAGGTATAAAAATTGAAAATTTTTATAAAAATTTAAAATCAGAATTATTTATAGACTCTGTTTTACTCAATAAAAATGATACTAATTTTATTAAATTTTATCCTGCAACTGTTCCAGAATATTTATTTAGATTTGTTTTGATATCTATAGATTCTATTAATAAAACCACTCATTATCAAAATGTAATTTTATGTAATTTAGATTCAGCTAATTTACAATTTATTAACTCTAATGATTCACTTATAATAAATGGTAATTTATTTTTTAATGTTAAAGACTCTTTAGCTCAATCTGATTATGTATTATATTTTAATAATATTAAATCAAAAATTATTAAAAGATGGAAAGGTCAAGTAACAATAGAATTATAAATATATTAGAAAAATTTGCAAAAAAATTTTATTTAAATAAACTTATTAAAGGTTTATTTTGGTTTATTTTATTTGCAGTATCTACATTATTTTTATTATCTACTATAGAAAATTTATTTTGGCTAAATTCTTCATTTAGATTAGTTTTGCTCATTTTATTAATAATTTCTTTATCAGCTTTTTTTATTTATTATGTAGCTATTCCAATATTTAGATATTTTGGATTGTTTAGAGATAAATCATATAAAGACTTCGCACTATTACTTGGCAACCATTCTAATACAGATGATAAAATTTTATCAGCATTAGAGTTATTTGAACTAAATAAGATTAATAATAATGAATTATTATTAAATGAACTATCAAGACGTAGTGATGAATTATCAAAAATTAATTTAAAAAAATTTTTTAATATCAAAGTATATTATAAATGGATAATAGGTAATTTAGGTATTCTTACTATTTTTATAATTCTATCTTTTACTTTTCCTAATCAATTTATGGCACCTTTAGTTAGAATTTCTAATTATAATACTGTGTTTCCAAAGGACTATGGCTTTAAAGTTAATATTTTAAATGATAACTTTTATACAGAATCTGGGAAAAATTTTATATTAAATTTTGAAATTACTGGAGATAAACTTCCTAAAAATATCTATATTTTATCTAATGGTAATAAATATATACCCAGAAAGACTGTAGGTAATAATTATGAATATGTTTTTGAAAATTTAGCTAAAAATACAATTTTCCAAATAGTAGCTGAGGATTGGATATCTGATGAATATGAAATTAAAATTTATAAAAAACCATCTATATATAAATTGATAGCAAATGTCATATATCCAAAATATACTAAATTATCTAATGAACAATTAGTAAATATTTTTTCATATAATGTTCCACGTGGAACCCAAATTGTTTTTTCAATATATACAAAAGATGCAGATAGCTTAATAATATTAAATAATCAAGTATCTCAAAAATTTGAGATTATAAATAAATTAGATTATAAATTGCAAATTTTAAAAAATGAAAATTTACAAATAATAACTAAAAGCAGTTATTCTCCTATACTAGATACTACAAATATTTACATTACAGAGATACCTGATGCATATCCTAAAATTTTGGTACAACTACAAAAAGACACATTTTCTATAATGCATTATTATGTTTCTGGCTCTATATCTGATGATTATGGTTTTACTAAGCTTATTGCTGTATATAAACTTAATCGTAAAGATACTACTATAAATGGTAAAATACCAATTAATATTTCAAATGACGATTTAATTCAAAATTTTAATTTTGATATTGATTTTTCATTTTTAAATTTACAACCTTCCGATGTTGTAAATTTTTATTTAGAAATTTACGATAATGATGCTATAAATGGCCCTAAATCTACTAAATCTCGTGAATTTGAAATTAAAATTCCTACAAAACAAGAAATTCAATTAGAACAATCTAAACAATTGCAAGCTGCTAATACTAAATTCGCAGCTATACAAAAAGAACTTTCTAATATTAGAAATGAACTACAGCAACTTGAAAATCAGTGGAAACTAGAACGTAAATTTAATTATGAACAAAAACAAAAATGGGAAAATCTAATAAAAAGACAAAATGAGATCATTAATGAATTGCAAAATATAGAACAAAATTTACAACTTTCACCCTCCTATGATGAAAATTTAGAAATTTATAAAAAAATTCAACAAATAGATGAACTTATTAAATCTATAAATATAGAAGAATTGAATGAATATTTAGAAAATTTGCAAAAATTAATGGAAAATAATCAATTAAAATCAGAAGATATAGAAGAGTTTAAATGGCAAAATGAGGAACTAAATAAAATGCTGGATAGACAAATAGATCTGTTAAAACGTCTAGATATTGAAAAAAATCTTAGAGAAACTTTCCAAGACCTTAAAGACCTCAGTAAACAATTTGATGATTTATCTAAAAAACAAGATATAGATGAATTAGATAAACAAAACGAACTAAAAAATGAATTAATAAAACAGTTTGAAAAATATGATAGTTTGTTAAAGGAAAATGAAAAGCTCAGTGACCCATTTAAAATGGAAAATATAGAAACCGAAAAGCAAATTATTAATAATGAAATTCAACAATCAGAACAAAACTTACAAAAAAATAATCATAAAAAAGCTAATGAAAATCAAAAAAATACTAGTCAGCAATTAAATGAATTAGCAAATAAATTAGAGCAAAACCTCAATAAGCAACTACAAGAAGAAAATGCAGAAGATGCTACTATACTTAGACAACTACTAAAAAATGTTCTTTTATCATCTTTTGAACAAGAAAACTTAATAAAAAATATTTATAAACAAAACCCACGATTAGCAAATTATCAAGATTATGTGAGAAAACAGTTTGAATTGCAAGAAGTAATGAAACGCACAAAGGATAGTCTATATATGGTGGGTAAACGCCAGCCTATGGTTTCTAATTTTATTTTTGATGAGATTAATAAAATAGAAAAAGAAAGTAAAAAAGCTATGAATAATTTGAATAATTGGGCACTGGGGCAGGCTGCTATTAATCAACAAAATTTGATGACCTCGCTTAATAATCTTGCGTTATTTCTCTCTGATATTTTGCAGCAAATGGAGCAGCAAAATAAAATGTCTCAAATGAATAGCGATGGTGCTATGAAGTGTAATAATCCTAAAAATTCTAGCAACTCAAATAATACTAAACCTAGCATGAAAACACTTAGACAACTACAACAAGATCTAAATAAACAAATGGAAGCCCTACAAAAAGAAATGCAAAACGGTAAAAAACAAGGGAAAGAAATTAGTGAAGCTCTAGCAAAGATGGCTGCTCAGCAAGAAGCCATTAGACGTGCTATGCAAGAAATTAAAGAACAGATCAGCAAAGAAGGTAACTTGAAAAATTCTTCCTTCATTCAACAGATGATAGAAGATATGGAAAAAACAGAAAAAGATCTTTATAATAAAAATCTTTCTTATGAAACTATAAAAAGACAAAAACAAATAGAAATTCGTATGCTAGAATCTGAAAAAGCTGAACAACAACAAGAAACTGATAATACTCGTAAAAGTGAAACTGCAAAAAATGATTATAATAGTAACCTTATCAAAAATTTTCAGTATAATGTAATAAAAAATAATAATATTGAATCCATGAATCGCGATAATTTAAACTTTAATATCTATTATCGTAAAAAAATTCAAGATTATTTTAATAATGTTAGCTATGAAAAAGATTGACCCTTTATATATTAAAAGTAATAATTATCAATTATCTCTTGATGATTATCTTAATAGATTTTTTCAACAAAATAATTTACCAGATGAAATTTATGCTAATATCTATTTGACTATTTATGAATCTATAAAATTAATTATTTCAAAATTAATTATTTCCTCTAGCTCCATTATTGTAAAATTAGAATTAACTTTTGATAATGGTAATCTATTTTGTAAGATATCTTGCAATAACTTAAAAAGTATTTGGCTAGATATAGTAAATAATAATCAAGACGAAATATTAGAAAGCTCTATAGTATTGATAAATAAATTAAGTAATTCTCTTAAATTATTAAATGATGCTAGCATAGAAATAATGTTTGATGTTATCAAAATGCAGTATGAATTTGAACAAATAAAAAATGAAGATTTTCAAGAATATAAATTTTTGAAAAATTAATATTTATTTATAATTTTTATTTATTTTTGTATAAATATTTATGCATATGAAATTAAAATATTTATTATTTATTATTATTTTTTCTATATATAGCATTATTTTGAACAGTCAAGATAGGCTTTTAAACTTAAAAGATACTAAGATAACTATTAAAAATAATGCTGTGTTGATAATAAACCAATCTAGTCCTAATGGCATCATAGCTACTGCTAATGGCGGTATAGTATCTGAAGGAGATCTGAATAGAGTTGTTTGGAAAATAAACAATAGTACAGGTACCTACACAATACCATTTTGGAAAACAGGCAGAATAGATATGGTTTATCAAATAACTAGTGCTGGCAGTTCACCAGGAGCATTGATAGCTAGTACTCGTGCTACAGTAGCTGACAATACTCCATTACCTAGTGTAGCTCCTGCTGTTACACACTTAAATATGAGTGTGAGTCCATATGGTAATGGGTCTTATTATGTAGTAGATAGATATTGGATCCTTAGAAAAGAAGGTTGGACTACAGAACCTACAGCTACTTTATCTTTTAAATATGAAGATGGAGAAATTAACTCACCTAACACTATTACAGAAACTAATCTATCAGCACAATTGTGGGGGCAAGATCCATATGCATCTCCTGGTACTTATAGTTGGGTACCCGATGCTTTTGATGTTTTTCAAGGTTACTCTACTACACTTGGTACAGCAGATGCTAGTAATAATAGAGTTTATAATATTACTCCACCCACAGCTTATAAAAGTGGTTTATATACATGGATTTTAGTTGATAAATCACACCCTTTACCAGTAACATTATTGTATTATAAATTATATTGTGTAGGTAAATATGCTGCTCTTAAATGGGAAACTGCTTCAGAAATAAATTGTGATTATTATTTAGTAGAACGTAGCTCAGATGGCATATCATGGGAGTCAGTAGCTTATATACAAGGAGCAGGTAATAGTAATGAAATATCTACATATTCCTGGGTAGATAACTTCTATAGTAATGGTGCTACATTATACTATAGATTGACTCAGTTTGATTATAATGGCGATTATCAGATATTAGGTATTCAATCAATTATTTGTAATTCTAATAATGATTCTTGGATTACTATTAATACAGATATTTTTAATAATATTTTAATAAATTTCACTGCTACTGAAGGTGAGCCTTATGAAATTAAAGTTTTTAATTTATTGGGAGAATTAATTTATTATCAAGCAGGAACAGTAGAGAAAACTATAGAACAGTTTGTGATACCTACATATGGATTAGCTAGTAGCATATACATTGTAGATGTACATTCTTCATTAGTAAATAAAACTCAAAAAATAAATTTAATAAAAACTCAAAAAGTTCACATTAACGAAATGAATTATTGATAGTATTGAAATAGAAAAATACAGAATAGTAGCTGGTTACTATTGTTATAAAAATAGTATATTTTATGACTAATTTCCCTAAATCATTATAAAAAATGAATATATCTTAATTCATTAATTTATGATATTTTTGTAAAAAAAAATGAAAACAAAAGAACTATTAAATCATGCATCTAAATATACGCTATTTGCTGCAGCTATCATGGTTGTATATTTGCTATTAATGTGGATAGTCGGAGGTAATATTTTAACGCTAAATAATATAACTTTTATTATTCAAGCTTTTGCTATTATCTTTTTCAGTGTAAAAGCTATTAATATAGCACGTAAGGACTATGGAGAAGGATACATTAGCTATTTTAATGCTTTCTTTTTGTGTTTTATTATTTCTTTTTTTAGTTTATTAATTTTTTTACTTGTTAAATTATTAATATTTTATGTATTAGACCCTAATTATCTGAATAATATGTTAACTACTATGGTGATAAATCTAGAAATGCAAAAAGAAATGATACCAGAACGATGGCAATCTTATATGGAACCTGATAACATATATCAAGCATACACCTTTAAATATCAATTAGGTGTAGCTTTAACATATTTAATAGAGTCTGCTATTCTAGCTTTGATATTGGCTGGGATTATTAAAAAGAGCCCATCTATTAATGAAAATATGTAATTTTATAAAAATCTAATTTTTTTAAAAAAAGCAATAAACAAATACTATGGATATATCAGTTGTGATCCCATTATATAACGAGAAAGAATCATTACCGGAGCTCACAGAATGGATCAGAAGGGTGATGAAAGATAATAATTTCACCTACGAAATTATTTTTGTAGATGATGGTAGTACAGATGGATCTTGGGATGAGATTAAAAAATTAGCAGAACATCATAATGATATAAATGCTATAAGGTTTAGACGTAATTTCGGTAAATCTGCGGCATTACATGTAGGATTTCAAAAGGCCCAGGGTAATGTAGTTATCACTATGGATGCAGATTTACAAGATAGCCCTGATGAGATACCAGAACTGTATAAAATGATTACAGAGCAAGATTATGATTTGGTATCTGGATGGAAAAAGAAAAGATATGACCCATTATCAAAAACATTACCTACAAAACTTTTTAACTGGGGAACCCGTATGGTGTCTGGCATAAAGCTGCATGATTTCAATTGTGGATTAAAAGCATATAAACATGATGTAGTGAAAAGCGTAGATGTATATGGAGAGATGCACAGATATATTCCTATTATGGCTAAGTGGGCAGGTTTCAATAAAATAGGAGAAAAAGTAGTGCATCATTATCCACGTAAGTATGGAACTACTAAATTTGGTATGTCTCGTTTCATTCGTGGTCCCTTAGATTTACTTACAATAAATTTTGTAACTAAATTTGGTAAAAGACCAATGCACTTTTTTGGAACTATGGGATTAGTAGTATTTATTATTGGATTTATAATAGCTTTATATTTAGCTATAGCTAAAATCATGTATCAGCAATATAAAATGACTGAAAGACCGCTTTTCTATCTTGGTATTTTATTTATGATAATAGGTACTATGCTTTTCATAGGTGGCTTTATAGCAGAATTAATCCAAAGAAATAATCCTGATAAAAATAAATATGATATAAAGGAAGAAATAACCATTGAAGAAGGAGAAAATAAAGGGTTATGAGTAGAGATTGGCAACGGGTAGCTATGGTTGGCCTAGCTTTTCCGTTTAAAGGTGGCATGGCTGCTTTAAAAAGTAGATTGGCTATAGAACTGCAAAAAGCAGGGAAAGATGTTGAAATTTTCGGTTTTAAACGATTATATCCTTATATTGTTTTTCGTAAAGACGAAAAAATTACTGACAAAGCTCAAATAGAGGAATTTATTGATAAATATAAATTAACAATTCACAATTTTCTAAAGTCGTGGAATCCAGCTACCTGGCATTTCACTGCTAAACTAATCTCATCTAGAAATCCAGATATAGTTATTTTCCAATATTGGGTGGCTTTTTTAGGTATTATTTATAGACATATAGCTAAATATCTTAAAAAAAACAATAAAGATATAGTAACCATAGCTATTGTAAATAGCATCTATGGGAAACATAAATTTAGCCAAAAAAAATCTTTTAAATATTTTGCAAAATATATAGATGCTTTTATATTTTTATCTGAAAAAGTAGCCGATGAGTTTAATGAACTAAATATTAATAAACATTATTTAATAGTTCATCACCCATTATATGATCAATATGGAGAGCTTTTACCTAAAGAGGAAGCACTTAAAAAACTTAATCTTCCTGCTAAAACTGTTATAAACAACAAAGAAGTTAATATAAAATATATTTTGTTTTTTGGACAGGTAAAAGAATATAAAGGTCTCGATTTGTTATTAGAAGCTCTACCAGACACAGATCCTTCTATTCATTTAATTATAGCAGGAGATTTTTTCCAGTCTAAAGATATATTTATTGATATGATCAAAAGACTCAATGTGGAAGAGAGAGTATATATTTATGATAGGTACATCCCAGATAGCGAAGTTCCTATATTTTTCTCTGCTGCAGATCTGATAGTAATGCCATATAAATTGGTCAAACAAAGTGGTATCACGAGAATAGCTTTGCGTTATGATAAACCTTTCATTACTACAGATACTGATATATTAGATATCTTATCAAATAAATGTTGCGATACAGATTTTATAATCACTAGTGAATCTCCAGAAATTGCTAAAGCTATTTCTATATTTTTTAGTGATAAACCTGAAGACAAAAATAAAGTAAAACGTTGGCTGCAAGCACAGAAGACATTAGCGAATATTCTGTCTTGGAATAAAATGATTACTGCTATAGACGATCTTTATAAATTAAGTAAAAATTAATTTTTTAAATTTTTTTCATGCAGAAATCAAAGAATAGATATTTACTTATTCAGACTGCTAGTATAGGTGATGTGATACTAATGACACCAGTGATGGAGTCACTACACAAAGATAATCCTGAAGCCGAAATTTTTGTCCTGGTTAATCATAGAGCTGCAGAGCTTTTTGATAATCATCCTTTTATTACAAAAGTCATTATTTGGAATAAAAAAAATAAAAAATATAGAAATCTTTGGCATTTAATATTAAAATTAAGACATTATAATTTCACTGCTGTGATTAACTTTCAGCGATATTTATCTACAGGATTTCTGATGTGGTGCATGCATAGTAAAAAAAAGATAACTTTCAAACAAAGTACATTGTCTTGTTTATTTGCTAATGAGACTTATGAGCATTTATGGAATCAGAAGCACGAAGTTGATAGGAATTTAACGTTAATACAAAATCTAGTATCTAGTGATTCTCTAATCAGACGCCCACATCTTTACATCGCAGAGAATGTAAAAGTTCTACTACCACCTACTCCTTATATTTGCATTTCACCATACTCTCTCTGGAATACTAAACAAATGGTTATCTGGAGGTGGATAGACCTTTGTGAAAATTTAATTAAATCAGGTTATAATGTTGCTGTTTTAGGTGGTAAAGAGGATATAAATAAAAATAATCTTTTTTTTAAAGAATTTGAAAATGATGAACATCTATATGATTTTGTTGGTAAATTATCATTGTTAGAAACCTTATATGTTATAAAGCATGCATTTATCACATATTCTAATGATAGTGCTATCACACATTTAGCTTCGTCTATTAATGCCCCAATTGCAACTATTTTCTGCTCTACTGTGCCCTCCTTTGGTTTCACACCATTAAGTGATAAATCTTTTATTATAGAACCTAACATCGAACTATTATGCCGTCCATGTGGCATGCATGGTTATCAAAAATGCCCTAAAAATTTATTTATTTGTGGAAATAGTTTTAATATAGATCAATTATTGGAACCTATAAAAATATTACAATCAGATGCACAATAAAGATGTAATAGAAGCAGTAGATTATTTGAAACATGGCAAGGTGATTTTATGCCCTACAGATACCATTTGGGGACTAAGCTGTAATGCATTAGATGAGCATGCAATAAAAAAAATTATTGAGATAAAACATCGGCCAGATAATAAAAGTTTTATTATCCTAGTTTCATCTTTTGATATGCTAAAAATTTTTGTAAAAAAAATACCTGAAATAGCTTATAAGATAGAACAAGAAAGTGATAGACCTATTACAATAATTTATCCAGATCCTGTAAATTTACCTGATATCCTTGTGAATGATGATAATTCTATTGCAGTGAGATTGGTAAGAAATGATTTTTGTAAGAATGTGATTAACTTATTAGGTGGTCCTATTGTTTCTACTTCGGCTAATATTTCTGGTAGTGCTGCACCAATTAATTTTGAAAGTATTGATATTGAAATTAAAAATGCAGTAGATTATATTGTCCCTATAAAATATGAAAATATTGTTTCCCATCAAGCCTCTAGAATTGTTAAGATAATTAATGAGAATGAGTATACTATCATTAGAGAATAATTTTATTTATTAGTTTTCATTTTTCCTTGTTATTTTTGCAATAATTTATTAAATATTATGTTAGATTTATCGCAAAGACAAGAGATAATAGAACTAATGCACAAAGAAATAGTACCTGCTATAGGCTGCACTGAGCCAATAGCGGTAGCTCTTTGCGTAGCTAAAGCTAGAGAGATTTTAGGAGAAATACCTGAAAAGATAGATGTATTATTGAGCAAAAATATTATTAAAAATGCTATGGGAGTGGGAATACCTGGCACTGGTATGATAGGGTTGCCTATTGCTATCGCTTTAGGAGCTACTATAGGTAAATCTGATTATAAACTACAAGTACTTAAAGATCTTACTCAAAATGATGTAGAAAATGCTAAGACATATATTGATAAAGGGAGAATAAATATTTCCCTAAAAGAAAATTGTCCAAATAATTTATACATAGAAGTTCATTGCTATTATAAAGAAAATCAATCAATTGCTATTATTCAAGGTGCACATGATAATTTCACTTATATAGAAAAAAATAATAAAATTATTTATAAACAAGATTATAGTGAAAATGATGATAATGTATCAAACATAGATTTAAACTTTGACAAAGTTTATGAATTTAGTACAGAAACTCCATTAGAAGAGATAAAATTCATTTTAGATGCTGCAGAAATGAATAAAAATGCTTCAATTATTTCAATGAATGGAGATTATGGTCATCAGATAAAAAATATTCTTTCTACTCAAAAAGCTAAGGAAATAATAGGAGATAACATATTAAATACAATTATAGCTGCTACAGCAGGAGCTTGTGATTTACGAATGGATGGGGCTATGGTACCAGTAATGAGTACAGCTGGTAGTGGTAATCAAGGAATAGCTGCAACTCTTCCAGTAACACTTTTTGCTCAATCTTTTAAATGTGATACTGAGCAATTATTACGTGCTCTCACATTAAGTAATTTAATGGTTATTTATATTAAACAGAAATTAGGTAAATTATCTCCCTTATGTGGATGTGTAGTAGCTTCTACAGGCTCCAGCTGCGGAATTACTTATCTACTAGGTGGTAGCAAATCTCAAATTTCATTTGCGGCTAAAAATATGATAGCCTCTATAACAGGTATGATATGCGATGGTGCTAAGCCAAGCTGTTCATTAAAAATAGCAACTAGTATTTATACAGCAGCATTGTCAGCTTTAATGGCAATAGACAATAATGTAGTTTCTCACCATGAGGGTATCATTGATGATGATATTGAAAAAACCATAGAAAATTTGGCAGATATTGGTAAGAGGGGGATGAGAGAAACAGATAATGTAATTTTAGAAATTATGACTAACAAAAACATATAATTTTAAAAAAAATTATATGTTTTTGTTGAAGTTATAAAAATAATAATATGTTATACTTAAAAGTTGTTATTTATATCTTTGATTTACTAATCCTCTGTACTTGTCCCACGCCCATCTATCATGCGATGACAAGTTTAGTAATCTTCCAATGTCTGGTTCTATCAAATCTTTTAAATATTTATTCGTTATTACAAACCACATCAAGTAGCTCTGCAGGTATTTAGTAGCTACCCCATGAAATCTACACAACCACACCTTGAAATCTTTTATCTTTTCCTCTACTATTTTTACACTATAAATGCCACGTTTTACTTGTCTTTTGTTTACTATCACCTTTTTACTTTTTAGACTCTTAACTCCTTTTTTGAACTCTTTCTTTGGTTTTACACATACTAGATTCTTCTCTGATATTCTATTCTTTAGTTCGTCTTTTAATTGCTCATTTTTTACTTTTTTCTCTCCAACTTGTTTAAAAAGTAAATTACCTTCACGGTCAGTAACTACTAATACAGCTACTTTGGGATGTTTTTTCTTACGTGCTCGCTCATATTCTTCTAGACTTTTGAATTTCCTACCTTTTTCTGAGTAATTCATTAGCAGCTCATCAGCTTCTACTATACCTGAGAAGCTTATTCCTCCTTCAAAAGACCTCAATGCTGCTAATATTTTATGTCGCCATTGGAAGCTAGTTTTCAGACATATTCCAACCTCACTAGCACAAGCTCTCAAACTTTTACCATCTAGCATACATCTCATATAGTCAAGCATCAATGGATATTTTCTCATTCGGTAGACAAAGGTGCGAGCGGTTTCTCGGAATTGATAACCACAAGTCTTGCATTTGTAAACTTGTCTGCCGTTTTGTTTACCAGCTCTGATGACGTCTTCACTTTTGCAGTTAGGGCAGATGGCAGCAGTAGATTGTATTTTTACTTTTTGGTAGTCTACAGCATTAGCATTGCTATCAACTAGATATTGGTAAAGCTGATCTAGAAAGTCTCTCTTGTGATCTTTAGGCAGAGCTAAATATTCATCGGTATTTTGGAATAAATCTTTCATAAATTTGAAAATTTGGGACAAAAATAATTATTTTATTTGAATAATAAAATATTTTAAATATAACATTAAAATGATATTAACCTTATTACTTTGTAATAAGGTTAATAAGCTTATAAAAGTCTAAATTTTTGTTTTAATATTAAATACTGAACTCCTCTATTAGAAATTATTAATATCTTTATTGTTAATTTCTAAATCAGATGCTATACCATGATTTTTTGTCAATTTATTCACTGCATCAAATAATTCTGGTAATTTCTTTAATAAAGCTATTTCTCTCATTTTATCTGAAGCTTCGCGTGCTGGACTACCAAAATATACTTTACCACCTTCTAGAGATTTAGCTACTCCAGATTGTCCTAATACTATTGCACCCTTACCTATAGTAAGATCTTTTTGTACACCCACTTGTCCCCATAAGATTACATTATCCTCCAAATTTACTACACCAGCTATGCCTGCTTGAGCAGCTATTAAGCAATTTTTCCCTATGATAGTATCGTGTCCTATTTGTATTAAATTATCTAGTTTACTCCCTTTACCTATAATAGTATCGGATGATACTCCTCTATCTATAGTACAGCATGAACCTATTTCTACATCATCTTCTATGATCACTCTACCACATCCTTCTAATTTATCTAAATAATCAGGACGTCTTTTAAAATAGAATGCTTCACCTCCGATAACGGTTCCACTGTTTATAATTACATTATTCCCTATAATGGTATTGGCATGAATTGTAACGTTAGGATGAATAATGCAATTTTTACCAATTTTAACGTTAGGACCAATAAATACTAATGGTTGTATGATAGTACCTTCACCAATTTCAGCACTTGGATGTATAGGCATCTCTTGTGGTTGAAAAGGAGCAAAAAATTTTACTAATTTTATATAATCTCTAAAAGGATCATCTGTGTAGATTAATGTTTTCCCTATTGGAGCTTCTACTTCTTTATTAATCAATATTATAGAAGCTGCACAAGTGAGAGCACGATTAAAATATTTTTCATTATCTACAAATGTGATATCTCCTGGTACAACTCTATGTATCTCATTGATGCCTGTGGCTTTTATATCTTTGTCACCTATTACTTTAGCATTTGGATTATTTATAATAGTGACAAGCTCTTTTATATTATATGGTCGCTCTAAGTTCATTCTTTTAGTATTTTTTGTTAAAAATTTTAATTTTTATTATTTTAATCTTTATTAACTCTTTCACCGTATTCGCCAGTCAGAGTATTAACTTTAATTCTATCTCCAACATTAATAAAAAGTGGTACTCTTATTTCAGCTCCAGTTTCTAAAATAGCTGGTTTCATAGCATTAGTAGCAGTATCTCCTCTCACACCAGGCTCGCTGTATGTAACCTGTAAAACTACATATGTAGGTAATTCGCAAAATAATGGTGTTTCGCTATCTGCATGAAAAACTATTTCTACTTCTTGCCCATCTTTTAGAAATTGTGGAGCATTAATCAATGATTCTGGTATCATAATTTGTTCAAAAGTCTCTACATGCATAAAGTGATAATCTTCATTATCCTTGTATAAAAATTGATATGGACGTCTTTCTATCCTTTGGATATTTATTTTAGCTCCTGATGTGAAAGTATTTTGTAGAATCCTACCACTAGGTATATGTTTTAGTTTTGTTCTCACAAATGCACCACCCTTGCCTGGCTTTACATGTTGAAATTCTACAATTGTGTATAGCTCTCCATTAAACTCTATACAAATCCCGTTACTTATATCTGCTGTTGTTGCCATTTAAATTTTTAGCAAAATTATATTATTTTTTTCAATTATCATAAAACAAATTTCAAAATAGTTTGTGTATTTTTATTTATAAAACAAGGATATTGTTAATTTTATCCTTATTAATTCTCTCCATATCGGTATCTGTAATAAAAATTTGTGTTAAGTTAAAATTTAATAATTGATCTAGCAGTTTATGAGTTCTGTATTGATCTAATTTATCAAAAATATCATCCAAAAGCAAAATAGCATGTTCATTATAATGATTGCTTAACCATTGATACATAGAGAGCTTGAGAGCTATAATAAATAATTTTTGCTGTCCTTGTGATGCTATCTGTGATATGTCATCATTATTAAATAAAAAATACAATTTATCTCTATGTATACCTATAGTAGTATGTGTCAGGCGAATATCATTCCCTCTATTATCATAAATAATATTTTCAAGATTTGAAGGATCTATATTTGATTCATAATTAATAGAGATAGGTATATTAATGTTTGAAATAGAATAAAAAATATCATTTATAGATCTATTAATATCATTTATTAAGCTAGTTCTATATTTATAAATTTGTTCATTAAGTGGTATTATATTGATATCAATAGCATTTAGCATATTAGAAAAATCCTTGCCAAACAAACTTTGTTGTTTCAATAGATGGTTTCTTTGTTGTAATAGTTTTTGATAATTTTGCAAAGCATTTAGATAATTACTATTTTGTTGTGATAAAATCTGATCTATAAGTTTACGTCTATTCTCTTGGCTATAAACTAACTCGTAAATATCGGATGGGCAAATAAAAACTATTGGAATCAATCCTAAATGTGATGAAAATCTTTTATACAACTTTTCATTCCTGCACACTTTTTTACCATTAATATTGTGATATTGAATTTCTATGTTTTCTGGACTATCATTATCTGAATAGAAGAATCCTTTTATTAAAAAGAAATCTTTGTCAAACTGAACAAATTTGCTATCAGGGATATTATATGGATTGCGTGTAAGTCCTAAATAAAAAATGCTATCTAGAATAGATGTCTTACCTACTCCGTTATCTCCCACTATGTAATTAACTCCTTCAGAAAACTCTAATTCTAAGTAATTATGTATTTTAAAATTTGTAAGCTCTAATCTTTTTAGTAACATAAATATATGGGGGAAGATTTATTTAAGTAAAATAAATAGCTAAGAATTAATTTAAGTTATATTAAATCTTCGTTTATAAGCCTTTAGTGTATTCATTAGTAGACTGACTATAGTCATAGGACCTACTCCACCGGGGACAGGTGTTATCCATGAAGCTTTTTTAGAAACTTCGTCAAAATCTACATCTCCTACACTTCTGAAACCACTCTTTTTAGTTTCGTCTGGTATAGCATTTATCCCCACGTCTATGACCACAGCTCCTTCTTTTACCATATCAGCAGTTACAAAAGCAGGTCTGCCAATAGCTGCTATCAAAATATCAGCTTGTAGAGAAAACTCCTTAATATCTGGTGTATATGAGTGGCAAATAGTAACTGTGCAATTAGCATGCTCATTTTTTCTGGAAAGTAAAATAGACAATGGTGTGCCTACTATATTAGATCTGCCTATTACTACAGCATGTTTACCTGCTGTTTGTATATTATAACGTTTCAGAAGCTCTATAATGCCACTGGGAGTAGCAGGTAAGAAAGTATCTAAATCTAACACCATTTTTCCAATATTTATTGGATGAAATCCATCAACATCTTTTTCTGGATTTATATTATTAATAATTCTTTCTTCATTTATATGTTGAGGCAGTGGTAGCTGCACGATAAATCCATCTACTTCAGAATCCTCATTCAAAAATTGCACTACATTTAGTAATTCTGACTCAGATGTATCAGCAGGTAGATGATAAACAGTAGAAGTGAATCCCACGAGTTTACTATTTTTTTCTTTGTTTTTTATATAGGTTTCGCTAGCAGGATTATTGCCGACAATGACTGCTGCTAAATGAGGTGGTCTATTACCATCATCTATATATTGAGCTACTTGTAATTTTATTTCTTCTTTTATTTGCTCTGCTATGGCTTTACCATCTAAAATTTTCATGAAAATAAATTTTTATTTAATTGTTCCATTCTTTTTAATTGCTTAGGATCAGCATTTAATACTTTTTTCATCATTTTTCTCATCTCTTCAAATTGTTTCAAAAAAGTATTAACATCTTGTACAGTAGTTCCACTACCTTTAGCTATTCTAGATTTTCTAGATCCATTCAGGATTTCTGGATGTTCACGTTCATAAGGTGTCATAGAATGAATAATAGCCTCTATTTGTTTGAATGCATCATCATCAATGTCAATATCTCTAATAGCTTTATTCATCCCTGGTATCATTCCCATAAGATTTTTAAGATTTCCCATTTTTTTGATTTGCTGCACTTGGTCTAGGAAATCATTAAAATCAAATTTATTTTTTTTAATTTTTTTCTCTACTTCACGAGCTTTTTGTTCATCTACCTGCTGCTGGGCACGTTCTACAAAAGATACTATATCTCCCATTCCGAGAATTCTACTAGCCATTCTATCTGGATGAAAGACATCTAAATCATCTAATTTTTCACCGATGCTACTAAATTTAATAGGTTTATTGACAGTGGCTTTAATGGAGATGGCAGCACCACCGCGAGTATCTCCATCTAATTTTGTAAGTACTACACCATCATAGTCCAGGACATCATTAAAGGCTTTAGCAGTGTTCACAGCGTCTTGTCCAGTCATAGCATCTACTACAAAAAGTGTTTCATCTGGTTTCAGAGCTTCATAGAGCATTCTGATTTCTTTCATCATATCTTCATCTATAGCCAAACGGCCAGCAGTATCTACTATTAAAGTATTAATATCATTATCTTTAGCGTATTTCAGAGCTTCTAGAGCAATTTTTATGGGATTTTTTTCTTCTTCTCTAGCAAATACAGGTACACTTGCTTGTTCACCAAGTGTTTTTAATTGCTCAATAGCTGCTGGACGATAGACATCGCAAGCTACCAGCATCACATTACGTTTTTTATTATTTTTTAAATAAAGAGCTAGCTTAGCAGCGAAAGTAGTTTTACCACTACCTTGTAATCCTGCTAAAAGGATTACTGCTGGTTTACTCTTCAAATTTATCTCGCTAGCTTTACCTCCCATCAGATCTACTAACTCATCATAAACAATCTTGACCATCATCTGCCCAGGAGATACACTCTTGATCACTTGTTGCCCTATAGCTTTATTTTTAACGCCCTCAGTGAAAGATTTAGCAATTTTATAATTAACATCTGCATCTACTAAAGCACGTCTGATCTCTTTTAGTGTCTCAGAAATATTAATTTCTGAAATGCGTCCCTGTCCTCTTAATTTTTTAAATGCTTGTTCGAGCCTATCACTTAGATTATCAAACATACAATATTTTTTACAAAATTACAAAATAATGTTTAATAATACAAAGAGTAAACATATAATTACTTAATTTTTAATAAAATATTAAAGGTAAATAAAAAAAATTATAATTATTATAGCTTCTTATTTTATAATTTTTCAAAAGCAATTTTAGAAGCTTCTTTTTCCCCTTGTTTAATAGTAGCTGCTATAGATTCTCCTTTTAATTTGTTATTTATAAATATTTTGATTTTGAAGTCATTGCTATTCTCTAATTTTTCTGAAAAATATTCAATATTTAGCTTATTTTTTTGGCAATATTCTATTAATTTACTTTTGTAGTTTTGTTTTTCCTCAATAATATTTTCTATATCAAAAGTTTTATTTGCTATAAACTTAAGAAAAAAGTTATAACAAAAGTTATAACCTTTATCTAAAAACATTGCACCTATAAATGCTTCAAACACATTTCCTAACCAATTTTTTGGTGGAGTCTGATGATATGTTGGGATATACTTTTCTACAATTTCTGAGAGTTGTATTTCTTTAGCAATAGTACTTAAATATTGTGTGTTTACTATACGAGAACGTATTTCTGTTAGAAATCCTTCATCTTTGTATGGGAACTTACAAAATAAATATTGACCGACAATAAGATCTATCACGGCATCTCCTAAAAATTCTAATCTTTCGTTAGAAATTTTTTCACCATTAAAAAAAGCCTCGACAAAACGTGGTGTCAAGGCTAATAGATACAAAGATATATTTTTAGTATTAAAACCAAAAATATCTTTAATATTTTTCTTTAATGATTTTAATTCATCACTATTTTTTTCTAATGTTAAGTTCAAAACTATTCATTATATTTTGCGAAAAGTAAAGAAACATTATGTCCACCAAAACCAAAAGTGTTACTAATGGCATAATTTACGACACGTTCTTTTTTATGATTAAAAGTGTAATCTAATTGAGGTAGCTCTGGATCATCTGTGAAGTGATTAATAGTAGGAGGTACTACATCATTTTTAATACTTAATATAGTAGCTAAAGACTCAATAGCACCTGCAGCACCTAAAAGATGTCCATGCATAGATTTGGTAGAATTGATAGAAATATTTTTAGCATGTTCACCAAAAACACCAACAATAGCTTTAGCTTCAGCTACATCACCTACAGGGGTAGAAGTACCATGAGTATTGATATGATCTATTTTAGTTTTATCAATACCAGCATCATTAAGAGCGAAACTCATAGCATGCTTAGCACCCTCTCCTTCAGGATGTGGGGCAGTAATATGATAGGCATCAGCACTAAGTCCGAAGCCTAATATTTCAGCATAAATTTTAGCGCCACGTTTTTTAGCATGTTCTAATTCTTCTATTATAAGTCCTGCAGCTCCTTCGCCCATTACAAAACCGTCACGATCTTTGTCAAATGGTCTAGATGCAGTTTTAGGGTCATCATTTCTGACAGATATAGCATTCATTGAGTTGAAGCCTCCCATACCTGGTTCAGTAATAGCAGCTTCACAACCACCTGCTACGATAATGTCTGCATAGCCATGACGAATTAATAATACAGCATCAGCTATAGCATTAGCTGATGAAGCACATGCAGATACGGTCGCATAGTTGGGTCCTTTGAACCCATGTGCCATACTAATATGACCAGCAGTAATATCTATAATCATTTTTGGAACAAAAAATGGATTATAGCGTGGTGTACCATCCCCTTCTACGAAGCTTTTGATTTCTTGATAAAAGGTTTGAATACCACCAATACCGCTACTCCACACTACTCCAACTCTGTATGGATCAACATCAGCTATATTTATGTTAGCATCTGCAATGGCTTGATTAGCAGCTACTATACCATATGTAGACACAAGGTCGTATTTACGTAGTTCTTTTCTGTCAAAGTAATCTGTAGGATCGAAATTTTTTACTTCACAAGCAAATTTTGTTTTAAATTTAGAAACATCAAAATGAGTAATGAAGTCAGCGCCACTAACTCCTTCTAGAAGAGATTTCCAAAAATCATCTACATTATTTCCTAAAGGAGTAATGGCACCGGCTCCAGTTATAACTACTCGTCTGCGATCCATTGTCTTAGCTTTTTACTTTTGTATGTGCTGATTGATATAATCAATAGCTTCACCTACAGTTGTGATCTTTTCTGCATCTTCGTCTGGAATACTCAGACCAAACTCTTTTTCGAATTCCATAATTAATTCTACTGTATCAAGAGAATCTGCTCCTAGATCATTAGTAAAACTTGCTTCTGGAGTTACTTCATTTTCATTTACTCCTAATTTGTCTACGATGATAGCTTTTACTTTTTCTTCAATTTGACTCATAGTTTTATTTTTTTAAATTTGGTTTGGCAAAATTATATATTTTTTTTTAAATGAAAAATCAAAATTATATTTTTCTTTTTATCTATTATTTTTGGCAAATTAACTATAATTAATACAGTTGTCTATAACAAATATTATGTTTTTATTTAAAAATTTTTTTATTTTAATAATTTCATAAAGCATATTAAATATGACCAGGTTTTTAATGTTGTATATAGTTATTTTTATTGTCATATATTTATACTTTAAAATACTTTTATACCTTATTTAATATTTAATCTTGTAAATTTCTTACTAGTAAAAAATTATTTAATTTTTTAATTATTTTTTAAATATTTGTATTTTTGTTTTTTGAAAATAAAAATATTGTTAAATATTAATGACTACTACAATAAAATCTGATTTTATACAACAATTTGATAAGATCAAATTTGACATACAATCAAAAAATTATGCAAATATTTATTTTGCTTATGGAAAGGAGTCTTTTTTTATAGATCAATTGCAGCATACTATAGAAAATGATATACTAGATACAGCAGAGAAAGATTTTAATCTATATATATTATATGGTAAAGATGCTACTATACCAGAAATTATAAATATTGCAGAGAGTTATTCTTTTTTTGGTAATTACAAAGTCATCTCTATCAGAGAAGCACAGGAGCTAAGTTTAGCTAATTTTGATCTTTTTGAAAAATATTTTCAAAAACCAATGCCACAAACCATTTTATTTTTTGCTTATAAAGATGAAAAGTTAAATAGTAAATGGCAAACTTTACTTAATAAGAAAACATCTAAGGTTATTAAATTTAATAGTAAGGGATTATATAATTATCAAATACCTAATTTCATAGAAGATTTTGCAAAACAAAAAGGATATAAAATAAATCCTCATATCACAAAAATATTAGCTGATAATTTAGGTACTAACCTATCAGTAGTTACTAATGAATTAGAAAAATTGTTTATTCTTGTGCCAGCTGGAGGAGAGATAACTATGCAAGTAGTAGAAGATTTGACAGGTATCAATAGGCAATATAATGTTTATGAATTGCAAAATTCTCTAGCACAAAAAGACATTAAATCTGTACAAAATATTACTTTATATTTAGCATCTAGCGACGAGAGAAGTTCATTATTGATGGTTATTCAAAATTTATTTAATTTTTTCACACAATTGCTAATATATAAACAAAATAGTAAAGGGAAAACAGAAGCCGAATTACTGAAATTAATGCACTTATCTCATGCTTTTTTTCTCAAACAATTTCAACAAGCAGATAAAAATTATCCTATATCATCTGTTATAAATATTATATCTTTGCTACGAGAATATGATATGAAAGCTAAAGGAGTAGGTAATCGCTCTTTTGAACAACAAGAATTATTAAAAGAATTAATTGTAAGAATTTTAAAATCATGATAGAAATTTTAGAAGTAAAAACTCCAAAAGACATCAAAGAATTTATTGATTTGCCTTATAAAATTTATAAAGGTGATAAATACTGGATACCACCTCTGAAAAATGATGAGAAAAAAATGTTTTCTCCAGATACTAATCCAGAATTAGAATACTGCGATACGCAATTTTGGTTAGCCAAAGACAATGGCAAAACAGTGGGGCGTATAATTACTATGATTAATAAAAAATATAATGAGAAAGTTAATAAAGCTTATTCAAGATTTTTTAAATTTGAATGTGTAAATGAAGAAGCTGGAGAGCAATTATTACTTTTTGCAGAGAATTGGGCAAAAAAGCGAGGAGCTACTCATATACATGGTCCTCTTGGATTCTCTAATCTAGATAATCAAGGATTACTTATTGAGGGTTTTGAATTTTTACCTTCTATAGCTTCTACTTATAATAAAAAATTTTATATTAACGTTTTTGATAAGTTAGGTTATCAAAAAGAAAATGATTGGGTAGAGTTTATCCTATATCCAGAACAACAAATAGAAGATAGAGTACTCAAACTAAATGAAACTATTAAAAAAAGATATAATTTAATAGTGAATTCCTTCAAAAAACGTAAAGAGCTGCAACTATACATACCGCAAGTATTAAAAGTTTTGAATGAAGCATTTGCAGAATTGCCTTATGTGGTACCCTTTGATGATAAAACAGGTAGCTATTACATAGAGAAATATTTTTCATTATTAAATCCAAATTTAGTAAAAATAATAACTAATGGAGAAGGAGAAGCAGTAGCATTTATTGTGGGGCTACCTTCACTATCTAAAGCCATGCAAAAAGCTAATGGGAGACTAAGCCCATGGGGTATCTATCATATTTTAAGGTCAATAAATCATCCTAAAGTAGTCGATTTAGCATTGACAGCTGTATTGCCTCAATTACAAAGACAAGGGATAGCTGCAGTTTTAATAACAGAGCTACAAAAAGAATTAATTCGCTACGGTGTTAAGGAAGTAGAGACTACAGGGATTTTTGAAATTAATACTCAAGCTATTCAAACATGGAAAAATTTCAGACATATTCAACATAAACGCAGAAGATGTTATGTGAAAGAGCTTAATATATAATTAAAATATTTTATAACTTTGTAAAAAAGATATTGTATGTCAGGGCATAATAAGTGGTCAACAATTAAAAGAAAAAAAGAAGCGAACGATGCAAAACGTTCTAAGATGTTTACTAAAATCATTAAAGATATTACTATAGCTGTGAGAGAAGGAGGACCTGATCCAGATTCTAATCCTAGACTTAGATTAGCTATAGCTAATGCTCGCGGTGTAAACATGCCAAAAGATAATATTCAGAGAGCTATAAATAAAGCTAATGAAAAAGATTCTGCTAACTACATAGAAATAGTTTATGAAGGATATGCCCCACATGGAGTCGCTATCATAGTAGAATGTGCTACTGATAACCAACAAAGAACTATTTCTAATATACGTAGCTATTTTAATAAACATGGAGGTAGTTTATCTACCAGTGGATCTCTGAATTTCATTTTCGATCAAAAAGGTGTTTTTCGTATTAATCGTGAACATATTCCTAATTTTGATGATTTTATGCTCGAGATAATAGATGCTGGTGCTGAGGATGTAGTAGAGGAAGATGATATGGTAATCATCTATACTCCAAGAGAAAATTTCGGTACCATGCAAAAAACCCTTGAAAAATTAAATATTGAAGCAGATTCTTCTAAGCTTGAACGCATACCTAACACTTTTGTTAAAGTAGAGAAAGATCAAGCCATTAAAATACTCAAACTAATAGACTTGCTTGAAGATGATGACGATGTACAAGAGGTTTATCATAATATGGAACTTCCTGAAGAATTATTAGAAGAGATAGATGAATAATATCCTGTTTAATTTCAAATTCTAATTTAATATTTTAAAAATATTAAATTCAATATTTGACAAATAATCATT
>LUZL01000228.1 GCA_001603615.1 Bacteroidales bacterium Bact_20
TCTCAAGAATTATTTAGAACTGTTTATAAATATAACCTCTCTCTCCCTGCTGATCTAACTCTCATGCTTAAAGCTATTAGCACTGTGGAAAATACTGGCAAACAATTAGATCCTGATTTTGATATTTATGTTACGATAGAATCTTTTATTAGAGAAAATTTTTTAAACAAATTATCTCCTTCATATATTTTTAATAAATCAAAAAAAACTTTAGCTCAGTCAGTTGATATTTTAGAAAATTTACCTAATGACTTATTTAATTTTATTAACAAAATAAAAGATCAAGATGCCATAAAGATAAAAATAGAAAAAGAGACTCAAGACAAAATAACAAAATCTATAAAAAATTCTGTTTTGCTTATATCTCTTAGCATAATAATGGCAGCAGTCATCATCAGTGCTTCAGTATTTATTATTTACAATCAAAAAAACTGGTTGATTATTTTAGCTTTATTTACAACTTTTCTAATAGTCCTTGTGATATTATATAAATCAATTTTTAAAAAGTAAAAAATTCTTTAAATAGGCATATAGTTAATAAGAGTTTATAGAATTAGACGTCAAATAAATAGCTTAATTATTATGTTAGTGTATCAGTAATAACTTAAATTTATTTTTAATATATATTACTTTTTTGTCAACTACACAAAAAAGTAACAAAAAAAGTCACCGCTGGGGAAATGATTTGATAAAACATACGCAATCACCCTTTGGGGTTTACAAACTCGCAAGCTTTAGCTTGCTCAGACAGTGTAAACCCTTTTGCCCAACTCTGCTTGCTTGTTTTATTACAAATCATTTCCCAATGCGGGGTTTAAAAAACCTTATGGATGAGTTTTGAGCTAACTTGAGGGTTAGCTGGGAGATGAATAACTAGCTTAAATAGAGTATTTTGAAATTTAATTTTATGGAGTAAATTTTTGAACATTTTTAATATATTACTTTTTTGTCAACTACACAAAAAAGTAACAAAAAAAGCCACCTTTAGGGAAATGAAGAGATAAAAATTTATATTAGCGTATTCTATTATTACAAAAATTTTTTAGCAAAATTTATTATCTAAAAGCCTATTTCAAAAAAATTCTTTAAATAGATCTTTGTCTGAAAATTTCATAAATAATTATACCAGCACTTACCGATACATTTAATGAGTCAATGTTTCCGATGATAGGTATTTTTACAATTTCATCGCATAATTTCAATAGTGATGATTGGATACCTTTTTCTTCATTTCCTAATATTAGAGCAGTTGGTTTTTTGAAATCTGCTTCATAAATATTTTTTGTAGCTTTTTCGGTAGCAGCTATAATAGAGAAATCGTAAGTTTTTAATTGATAAATGGCATCTTTGAGATGTATTACTCGTATAACTGGAATTTTTAATAAAGCACCTGCAGAGGATTTAATGGCATCATCAGTTATTTGTACATTGCCGCCTTGAGGTATTATGATACCATCTACACCAGCAGCTAATGCAGTGCGAGCTATAGCACCGAAATTTCTTACATCATTAATACCATCCAATAACAATATTAAAGGTTTATCATTTTTAAGATTTTCTAAAAAATCATTTAATTCATAATATTTAATTGGTGAAGCTGCAGCTATTATACCTTGATGATTACCTTTATATAAATGATCTAGTTTCTCTTTTGGTACATATTGTATTGGGATACCTTGATTTTTGGCTTCTGAAAAAATATGTTTATAGATATCTCTATACTCTTGTTTTTGTTTTATGATAAAAATTTTATTAATAGATACATTACTCTCTAGAGCTTCTAATACAGCACGTGTGCCAGCGATATATAGTTTATCAGACATATTTTTTTGCAAAAATAATTTATTATTAGCAAATAAATTACTTTATAATATAATTTCATCCTATATTCATTCACTAGGTAAAGAGTTTTTGAAAAATTATAAAAGTAAACTAGCGATAGAGAAGTAAACTAATAAGCCAGTAATATCAACTAAAGTAGCAATAGCAGGACTGGCAGCTAAAGCAGGATCACCTTTAAAAGCTTTAACTAGCAAGGGGAAAAATGCACCGATAAATGTAGAGCTTATGACTTGTAGTGCCATTGCTAAAGCTATCACAAAGGAAATATAAGAAATAGATAGCCCTTCAGGGATAGCTCTAGTAGAATTTAATATCATTGCATTTACAAACGTTAATAGACCTAATATAATAGCTAATAAAACAGCTATTCGTATTTCTTTCCAAATAATTCTGAACCATTCTTTAATGTTTACTTGACCCAGAGCTAGAGCACGAACAATAACTGTAGCAGATTGGCTACCCGCATTACCTCCCATTGCTGTGAGCATTGGCATGAAAAGTGCTAAAACATAAATTTGCTGAAGTAGAGGCTGGAAATGATTGATTACCATACCTGAAAATAGTTCTATTATGGCTAGTATTATTAACCAGACGATACGTTTTTTAAAGTGGATTACAGTAGAGGTACCCATATAGTCAAAGTATTCAGGTTCTTGAACTATACCCATAAATTTTTCTAAATCTTCTGTTTGTTCAGTATGTATAACCTCTATAGCATCATCAGAAGTTACAACTCCTATGAGTTGATAATCATAATTAAGAACAGGTAGTGTTATCAAATCATATTTAGCTATTATATCTGCTACTTTTTCTCTATCTTCATCTACATAAGCAAATTCATAATCTGTAGTCATGATCTCATCTACTAATGTGTCTCCTTGGGCTTTTATCAAATCTTCTATATTAATGATTCCCCGTAATACATTATTTTCATCTATTACATAAATATGATATAAAGCTTTATTAGAAGGGGCTCGCAATCTAATCAAATTAATTACTTCCTGGCAAGTAATCCCAGCATTTACTGTAAAAAAATCTGTGGTCATTATTCCACCTGCAGTCTCTTCAGGATATTTACTTAATTTGATTACATTCTCTCTAATATGTAATGATAAATAAGGTAAAAGCTCTGCTTGCTCTTCAGGTTCTAAATGTTGATATAAGTCTACATATACATCAGGAGGCATATGCTCAAAAATTATAGCAAATTCCCTTTTATTAAGTATTTTAAATAGTTCTAATTGCTTAGAAATATTAAACTCAGAAACTACAAGACCTTGCTGTTCTATATCAAGATTTTTTAATATAAATGCTATAGCCTCTGCATCAAAATCATCTAGCAATTCTGCCACTTCTACTGGAGGCATATTGCGAATAATGGGTAATATATCTAATAAATGTTCTACTCCTAACTCCTCTATTTCTTCTTTAATATCTAAAAATTCTTTATCCATTTCCATAATTAAACAAATTTTATAATTTTTTGTTAATTTTATTTAGTATTTTAATAAAATAATTTAAAAATTCTTAGGCTTTAACCTAGAATGACAAGACATATAAAATACAATTATGAATAAAATATAATAAAATAAATTTTTTTTAAAGATTATTTGTACAAAAATAAATATAGCATTATATAACCACCATACTAAATAGTAAGGTAGAGGAGACTTCCCCTTATTTTTTTCAATGGGGAAGGTGGTGTATATCGTAATGTTCTGTACTACTACATTCCCCTTCCATGATTAAAATAGTTAATATCATTTTGCAAAATTATAAAATTATTTTTAAAAAATTATAAATAATTTTGTTTGTCAATGATATAAAATCATATCATTATAAGATTAATTATTTTTCTAAAAAAAATTAAGATATTTTGATATATAGAAAATTTAATCTTCAATTTTTATATTTGGTTTCTTTATTTGTATATTGCTAGTATCTTTTAATCTAGTTTCTATAGAATCTATTACCATTATACGAACTATAGAATCTAAAGTTATAGAATCTACGTATCTATAACCTTCTATTTTAAGTATAGACTCTAGAATACTATAATATAAATGATTTAAAATACTATCTATATTTGATATTTGTACATCTGATGATGTATCTGTAACTGATTTAATATTATTTGAATGTGATTTATTATATTTATCGTAAAACAATTTTTTATTTTTTGGGTTAGAGTTCTTATAAATGTAGTATTTTTCATATATAGGAGCGAAATATATAATTTTTTCATTATATACAAAATATTTTAATTTTGGCCAAAAAGTACAAATCAAAACTATTGATATAATAATACCTCCAAATATACCTAGAACTAAATAAAGCTTATTTTTTCTCATAAAAAAATGTCAATTTGACATTTACAAATGTACTTATTTTTTTAAACATGAGAATTTTTTTTAAAATAATACAAATTGGAATAATATTTGAGAGAGAACGTTGTTAATTATATTAAAAAGAATATGAATATGAAAAATGAAAAAGTAGAAAAATTTTGGGATTCTTTTCAAAAAACAACAAGTGTACTTACAGTAGTATTAATGTTTTTAGTAATTTATATCTTTACAGTTAGTACTAGTAGAGCAAATGATGGCAATAGTTCATATTTTAAGGATTTACCTACTATTACTGATACTATAAAATATCCAGACTTTCGCTATGCTGCTAAGAAAGCTATTCCTGCAGTTGTAAACATTAAATCTACTTTTACTTATAAAAATGTATATTATGATGATTTTTTTGCTCCATTTTATGATTTTTTCAATTTTTTTGGAGGATTAAATCGTGAGCAAACTATTGTAGGTGGTGGATCTGGAGTGATTATTAGCTCAGATGGTTATATTATTACTAATAATCATGTAGTCCAGGATGCTAAAGAAATAGTAGTAACTCTAAATGATAATAGAGAGTTTAAGGCTAAACTAGTAGGAAATGATCCAAGTACAGATTTAGCTATAATTAAAATTGATGCAAACAATTTACATTATTTAGAATTTGGCAATAGCAATGATGTGGAGGTAGGTGAATGGGTACTGGCTGTAGGAAATCCCTTTAATCTAACATCTACTGTAACAGCTGGTATAGTAAGCGCAAAAGCTAGGAATATTAATATTTTAGAATCAGCAGATGCTGTAGAATCATTTATACAAACTGATGCAGCTGTGAATCCTGGAAATAGTGGCGGAGCTTTGGTAGATATACATGGTAATCTGATAGGTATAAATACTGCTATTGCTACAAAGACAGGTGCTTTTGTAGGTTATTCTTTTGCAATTCCTTCTAATCTTGCAAAAAAAGTAGCCAATGATTTGATAAGCTATGGTTTTGTACAAAGACCATATCTAGGTGTTAGTGTGACTGATATTAATGCAAGTATTGCTCAAAAATACGGAATAGACGAAACTAGAGGTGTATTAATTACAGCTGTTGCTCCTAATAGTGCTGCTTTCAAAGCTGGATTAAATGCTGGAGATATAATTTTAAAAATTGATAATGAAGAGCTCCATTCTGCTTCTAGGTTATTAGAAAAAATTAATGAAAAAAATATAGGAGATTGGGTAACTATAGAATATAAAACTGGTAATAAAATTAAAACTGCGACAGTACAATTGTTAAATAAAAATGGAGATTTGAAACCAATAAAAAAAGAGGAAATATCTGCTCAAACTATCTTAGGTGCTACTTTCGAAAAACCTTCACCAGATTTAATGGCAAAGCTTAAAATAGATCATGGTATTCAAGTCACAAATGTCGAAAGTGGTCCCTTGCAAAAAGCTGGTATAAAAAAAGATTTTATAATCACTGAAATAGATCATAATCCAATAAATTCTATTGAAGATATAGAAAGGGCATTGGTAAATAGGAAAGGTGCTATTTTGATAGAAGGTATATATCCTAATGGTATGAAAGCATACTATGCTTTTGCTTTATAGATATTTTTATCAAAAAACTTTGCTATGTCAAATTTTTTTTGTAATTTTGTATGCTTTTTTATAGTATATTAAAATATAAATGTAAAAAATACATAAAAAAGAAGTGAAAAATATATGAGACAATTAAAAATTACAAGATCGATCACCAATAGAGATTACACTTCATTGGATGATTATTTGCAGGAGATTGGTAGGGAAGAGCTCATTACCCCTGAGGAAGAGGTTAAATTAGCTCAGAGAATAAAACAGGGTGATGAGGCTGCTAGAAATAAATTGGTAAAAGCTAATTTAAGATTTGTAGTGAGTGTAGCTAAACAATATCAAAATCAAGGCCTTAGTTTACAAGATTTAATAAATGAAGGGAATATAGGATTAATAAAAGCTGCAGAACGTTTCGATGAAACACGTGGTTTTAAATTTATTTCTTATGCAGTGTGGTGGATTAGACAATCTATCTTACAAGCTATTGCTGAGCAAAGTCGTATAGTGAGATTACCATTAAATCAAATTGGTTCAATTAATAAAATTTCTAAAGAATCTGCTAGGTTAGAACAAGAATTAGAACGTACCCCTTCAGTAGAAGAAATCGCAGATTTAGTAGAAATACCAGAAATTAAAGTAGCCGAATCAATTCGTATTAGTGGAAAACACGTTTCTGTAGATGCCCCAGTATCTGCTGATGAAGATGCTACTATGTTAGATTTATTTATTCCAAGCGATACTCCTTCTACTGATCAAGTACTTATTCAAGAAAGTTTAGCCAAAGAAATTCAACGTGCTTTGTCTAGTTTGACTAAAAAAGAAAGAGATATTATCAATATGTATTATGGTATTGGTTATTCTCATCCATATTCTCTTGATGAAATAGCTGATAAATACAAACTTACTCGTGAGAGAGTTCGTCAAATAAAAGAAAAAGCAATTAAAAGATTAAAAAATGGTAATAGATCAAAAAATTTACGAGCTTATTTAGGATAAAAACTTATTATTACTTTATATAGATAAAATAGGGACAAAATTGATTTTGTCCCTATTTTATTTATTACATTTTTCTACAAATTATTACTTTTACTAAATTTTATAAAATAAGATATAATTTTAAAAAGTGAATAAAACTGTTATAATATTAATTTTGCTTCTGGCATCATTCCATTTATTATCTCAGAATACTATAGACACTATATTAATATTAAAAAACCATTCAGAGCACATAGACATTTATAATCCATATCGTATTTATATAAAAATTCTTTCAGATACTAATAATTATAAACAAATATTAGAAGTAGAAAAACAAAAAATATTTATAGAGCTTGATAGTATAGTAGAGCTACCATATGAATATAAAATTACCTTAATTTACATAGATAGAGTTCAGTCAAGTAAATTATTACAAAAAGTAACAATTGATAGTACATCACAAGAATTATTACTACCACTATCAATATCGCCTTCTTCGCATATTTATGCTGAAAAAAATGATCTCATTACCAATGGTTATATATCTAGAGGCATAATGATGAGTAGTAAAGGACAAAGCTCTGTACAATCTTCTCTAGATATACAATTTTATGGAGAGATAGCACCTTTTCAAATAGAAGGTAGTCTAAATGATAGAAATCTACCAATACAACCCGAGGGGACAAGTGCTAGACTACAAGAAATAGATAGAGTGTACATAGCTTTGAAAAAAGATAAATTTAACCTCACTTTAGGTGATTTCAATATCAAAAGTAGCGAAAATGCATATTTTTCTAAATATTCGCGCAAACTTCAAGGTAGCATGTTTACTAATATTAGCAAAACTGATAAATATACATTCAATTATGGAGGAGCTTTAGCTATGAATAAAGGAAAATATGATAGAGTAGAGCTACAGATGATAGATGGAGTATCAGGACCATATAAGCTTCGTAGTACAGAAGCTAACTATATACAGATAATTGCTGGTTCTGAAACAGTTTATTTAGATGGGACATTATTGCAAAGAGGATATGATGCAGACTATGTAATAGATTATAACACCGCTGAGATAAGTTTTATGCCTAAACTTTTCATTCGTTCATCAATGCATATAGTCGTAGAGTTTTTGTATACAGATTACAATTTTGCTCAATCTTCCTATGGCATTTATACAGAGATATCAAATGATAGATGGTTATGGGGAATAAATTACTTCTCAGAAGGAGATGTTAAAAGTCAACCATTATTACTCACACTGTCAGATAGTGATAAGGTTTTGTTGTCAAATGCTGGTGCAAATTTACCTGTAGAGATACCAGCTTTTAATCAGACTAATTATGATAAGAAAAAAATTTTATATAAAATGATAGATACTTTAGGATATGATTCAGTATTTATCTATTCTACAGACAGTACAGCACAATTATTTGAAGTTAGTTTTACATATTTAGGTCAGAATAAAGGGAACTACAAAATAGCAAATTATGCTGCTAATGGTAAAATATATGAATGGGTATTACCAGTAAATGGAAAACCACAAGGAGAATATGAACCCATTAGAATAATTAATGCTCCCAAGAGGACTAATACTGTAGAATCTTATATATTTTTTAAACCAAATGAAAAAATAGAAGCTCGTTTAAGAGTGGGATATTCACAAAAAGACAGAAATACTTATAGTAATATTGACTCACTACATCAAGGTGTAGCGTATAAAGTGCAATTAATTACTAAACCATCTATGGGTCACACATTTGAAGTTTTTTCTCAAGGAATACAAGCCAATTTTTCATCATTAGAGCACATATTCACACCTGAAGAAAATAGAATTCTTAATAAAGATTTATTTAATAATAAAAAAATGGAATTTCTAAATGGGCTGAAATATATATATAATGATAAAAAAAGTAATTCTGCACTTTTGAGTACTTCATTTTATAATATTTCTAAAAATGAATATTCTGCATTAGCAAGTGCTAATGCCAAATTTAATTGGAAAAATTTTAATTTGTTTACTAATAATGACTTTTCTCATACACAATTATCAGAATATAGAATAGATTATTTTAGAAGTAATAGTAATCTAAATGGGATAATAAAGTCTATATGGATAGGATTAAATAATAAAATAGAATATCATCCTATAAAAAAGAATGATACTATACAAAATCATTCTCAACAATATTACTCTATAGCACCATATATCGGATGGGGAGATAGCTCTGTAACTTTCATAAAGATATATTATGAATATTATAACGAACAAACACCACTAAAAAGAGATCAGCAAAAAGCTGGATATCAATTACAATTGAAACAAAATATTTGGAATTTAAAGCAAAATAATTATATAGTATTCCAATCTTCTAATAATCAAGAAAAAAATTTTTTCACAAGTGATAATGAGATAAATCTGAATACTAGGAATAAATCTTTAATAACGCAACTAAGATATCTATTGTCTCAAAAACAAACTCCACAAATAGATTATACATTTGTAGAAGTACCGATAGGGCAGGGGACACACTACTGGATAGATGCAAATAATAATGGTTTGCAAGAGTTAAACGAATTTCATATAGCAAATTTTAATGATCAAGCACAATATATTTTACTCAGTGTACCAACACAAAAATATATAAGTACATATTCACAAATATTGAACTTTAATTGTAGATTTTCTCCTTCTTTAATTAATAAATTACCTCAATTTATAAAAAATTTTAATTTGCAAACATTTATAAATATTAATCAAGCAACCAAAGATTTTAATTTTTTAACCTTTAACAATAATAAAATAGATTCAATATTAAGTTTTAATAACAGGCTAAGAAATGTATTAGCATATCATCCTAAAAAATCAAATTTTTCTGTAAGATATGAATATTATAAACAAAAAAGTTTACAAACACTGATAGTAGGAAACATAGAACAATTAAAAGAAAATCATTCTTTGCAAATATTTATACCAATTTCAAAAAAATGGAATTTGCAATCACAAAGTGATTATTTACTAGAAATGAATAAATCTATTTTTGTGCAAAGTACTACATATGATTACGATCAATTTTCACAAAAAATAGAATTACAACATATCGCTGCTAAATATCAAATAAGAATAGCTCCTAGATATGCATATATTTATAATAAAGATCTGAAATTCAATAAATTAGAGCTGGTACTAGAACCACGATTTTTTTCAATAAAAGCAGGTACCTTTATTACCAAATTAGCATATTTATATAATGATGCTCCTAAAAATATGGATCCTACAATGGAATATTTGATGTTAGAAGGTTATAAGTCAGGAAGTAACGGATTAATACAAATACAATGGCAAAAAACATTAAATCAAGTAATACAAATTTCTTTACAGTATGAAGGCAGAATATCACAAAGAACCTCAATGACCCATGTAGGTAGCATTAATGTGAGAGCATTACTATAAAAATTAGTATAAAAACTTGTTTTTTTATAATTTTATAAAAAATATAAAAAAAATGAAATTTGCACATATTAAAACTATTTTGCTACTATTAATATTAATAAGTTGTAAGAATAATGATGATATTGATTACCGAGAAGAAATGAGAGATTTTGTAATATCAATTAGTAACTATACAAAACAGTTTAATCCTAATTTTATCATTATACCGCAAAATGGTCAAGAATTAATATTAGATGAAGGAATTTTGCAATATAATTATATTCATGCAATCGATGGTACTGGTCGCGAAGATTTATTTTATGGATATTATGGTGATGACTTACCAACTCCTACAGAAGACAAAGAATTTATGCTAGACTATTGTATAAAATTTAGAGACAATAATAAAGTGGTGATGGTAATAGATTATTGTTACACAAAAGCAAAAGTTGACAGTTCTTATAATATTAATCAGCAATATCACTTCATTTCATTTGCAGCTGATCATAGAGAGCTAAACAATATACCCACATATCCACCAAATCCTATTAACGAAAATTCAGATAATATAAATCAGTTGTCTGAAGCTAAAAATTTTTTATATCTAATTAATAGTGAAAACTTTAACTCAAAACAAGATTTTATAAACACCGTTTCACAAACAAATTATGATATTATAATAATGGATCTATTTCATAATGATGAGCAATACACCAAAACTGAGATCAAACAGCTAAAAACTAAAAAAAATGGAGGGAAAAGATTAGTCATATGCTACGTGAGTATAGGAGAAGCTGAGGACTATAGATATTATTGGAATAACATTTGGAATATTTTTAAACCTTCATGGTTACTAAAAGAAAATCCAGATTGGCCAGGTAACTACATAGTAAAATATTGGGATAAAGATTGGCAAAAAATAATATATGGCAAAGATAATTCATATGTAAAAAAGATATTGGAAGCAGGATTTGATGGGGTTTATATGGATATAATAGATGCATTTTATTATTTTGAAGAGAATGAGTAATGAAAAGTTAAAAAATTGTTAAATTTATGTTACAATTAACTAATGATATTAATATTATTTAAAAATTATTTTATATATTTGCCCCAAAATTAGTATTTATGAAGACTTTAGTTAATAACATCAACGACCATGTGGCTCTTAGTAAGGAAAACTCAAAAGCTTTCTATGATAATCTCTACGATTTCCTATTACAAAACGAAGCTGATGTAGTAGATTACCAAGGTCTAAAACTTCAAAGTACTCCACCACTTTGTCCAGACTGCCATAGCAACCATATCGTTAGAAATGGCAAACAAAAAGGAATACAAAATTATCTTTGCAGACACTGTGGCAGACAATTCAGAGTTACTACTGGCACTTTCGTATATCGCATGCAAAAACATCAGCAAATGCTAGAATACATTCGTTGCATGGTTGCCGGTAAAAGTCTAAGAGCTTGTGCCAAAGAAGTAGGTATCAGCCTAGGTACTAGCTTCACATGGAGGCACAAAATATTGGCAGCTTTGAAAAGTTTTGATAAAAACGTAAATTTTTTTGGCATAGTAGAAATAGACGAACTACTAATGGATTATTCAGAGAAAGGTAGAAAGTATTCTAGTGCTAAAGAAATGAAACAAGCTTTAAGAAAAAAGCCCAAAAAGGTAGCTTTAATAGTTGCTACGGATAGAAGTGGTAACATATTGTTTAGAAACACTGAGGATAAGAAAGTAAGAACTGAGGACATAGAGAAATTTCTAAAACCCAGGATAAACGAAGATGCAGTGATATGTACAAGTGCTAAAAGTGCATTTAGACATATCAGAAAGAGTAAAATTAAGCACAAAGAGATAGTGGGAACAAAGAAAAGGAAGCGAGGTATCTACAACACTGCTACAGTAAAGGCTAAATCGGAGAATTTTACCAAATGGATATATGGAAAATTCAGAGGAGTAGCGACCAAATACTTGCAAAACTACATTATGTGGTATGTGGTGAGGAGCAAATACTTATCAGATGAAGTTATTAGCAATACTGGCAGAATGCTAAACCTGGCATCATCGGATAGGCAAGCGTGGTATGAATATTTTAGAGTTAGTAAAATATCATATACTATTTGAAACATTTATAAAATGTTTGTTAGTTTTTCATACTCTTCTTAAATTTCACCCTTAAATTATTATTCCTTTATCCTTCCTTCTATTACTTGTTTTACCTCTTGTGTCTCTGCATCATAGCAATAAACGACTATATTTACATTCTTGTCATTCCACTCATTCGGTATTGTGTAGTTATAAACTTTTGTAATTTTACTATTTATTTCACAGGGATTACATATTGTATCTCCCCATATATTTGTAATGCTACCTCTCAATACGTGATTGTGGACATAGTCTGGTATATCTGGTGTAGATCCATATAATGGGTTGTTATTTTTTTGATAGTCTATGATGCTATCCTCTGTAAATAATGCTACAAGCATTAGTGGGTTATTAGATGAATTTAGAATATTTGTTTTAATTGCACAACTAAAATTTCTATTAGTTTCGTTATACTGCGAAGAGATATTTATTTTTACAGCTAAATCTTCTGATAATCTATCATTTATTACGCTTCCCCATTGGTTAGGTGATATTAGCTTGCTACCAAGTACTTCTATTCTATCCACCATTCCACTTGGGTATGTGTTTACTCCAAATGATGCATTTAAAATATTACCTGCTTCAGTTCGGAAATCTGTCATATAATTTGGTGATATAAGGTTAGCAAAATTGCCTGAATGTATAGCTATTATTGTGATTTTTCCAGGATATAATCGCTTTAGGTTTTCTGCAATATGTGAAGCCTCTGGGCAGTTTGGGCATAAATGTCCTGTAAATTCCTCTATGAGCACGCGTTTAAAAGCATTATTATTGGTTGTGTCAATGTTTGTATTTTGTTCTAAATATGGTGGTTCTATTTTATCACAGCTTAAAAGGACAATAATCAAAATAAATGTAAGTCTAAATATTTTTTTCATAATTATTTTTTTTTTAAAATGTTGTAGCGATGTTTATTCCAAAACCGTAATATGCAGGAGTCCATCTACATACTCCACCTATACAAGTGATACCTTCTTTTACTTTGCCATAGGATATAGATATCCTCGTAGCATTTTTTAAATATGATAAACCAGCTAAGTAGAAATGTTGTCTATCGTCTTTATTTGGATTCCCATAGTTATACTCATCTTGCAAAGAGATAAACCATTTTGATGATATAGCAAATTCTATCAATCCTCCAAACCAGTTTTTATCATGTTGCTCTTTATATTCGTGTGCTAATTGAAATTTTATGCTATTTTTTTTATTAAGTTTATAATTTAAATCTATTACACCACAGTGGATATAAAATGTACCATCATTATGTCCTTCTATCACATCACTATTATAGACAGTATAATTATACAATAGATTTAATTTTAGACTTTTGCTCATACGTTTATCAATGATGAAATCGGCACTTTCAAAAAAGACAGTTTTATCAATTTTAAAAAAATCTGAATTATAGCCATCTGTTCCAGAAGCCATTAGCAGTGTTGTATCATTTATTTGTTTATGGTCTATATCATGCATACGGGAGTAATTAATTTGAATTTGTGTGCCATAGTTACCACCAAGAGCTGTATTTTTAGGTATGGTGAAATTACCTTGACCAGAGAATGCCCATTCTCCTTTAGCTTGGCTAGCATATGGATAATTTTTTACTAAAATATAGTTTTGTGGTGGAGTGAGAGCAGGAATATAATTAATAATACTTCTAATGCCAGATTCATTTCTCAACATTCTGAAATCCATATTGTCCATTCTGTGTGCTGCTAAATATATTCCCCAGTTATTCCCAAAAAATGTTATATCTGTGTGTGCACCATTGCCTTCACGATAAATGTAATTATTCACTTTAGATGGATCTTGAGATTTTAAAGCTATTTCAGTGTTCCATAGCATAAATGGTGATGATAATTGATATCTAATAGCCCATATACCAATGTTTTCGGGTAATTTATACAAAGGATCTCTATCTTCTTCATATTTACTAACAAAAGAACTACCAATGGTAAAATTCCATTTTCCTTCAGACCATTTTTTATTTAATTTATTTACAAAAATTTCTACATCAACGCCTCTGATATAATTTCCAGTATTTCCCCAAAAAAATTTTTGAGTTCCTATCAAGCCTTTAATACTAAAATATTCATTACCTTGATATGATATTGCTATGCCATCTATAGCATTGTCTATACCCAATGAGCGATCTTCATATGTTCGTAGAGTCAGTCCTAGTCCAAACTGATCATATATATGACCTGCTTTTATCTTTAAATTATTATTATTAGACTGATATGCTATATATCTATGAGCTATTCCTATACCTTTAGTTTGAGGATCATAGCCTACTAATGGTGGCAGATAACTTTCAAATCTCAATCCTGCAGAGATATTACTATTTTGATAGTATAAAGATAGATATGCATTATTTCCAAATTTTTCTTTAGGCTGATATGCATTGATACTAGAATCATTTAAAAAATACATAGCATCTAATTGAAAATCACCATTTATATGTCCCCATTGATTTTCATTTTGTCCATATGTAATACCAACGCATATAAACGTAATAATAATTACTAAAGAGTATTTTATTTTTACCATATTTTAATTTTAATTTTTGCAAATTTAATTTATTTTTTAAATGAAATAATTTTTTATATATTTTCAATAATTCAAAAAATTTTTTACTATATCATAGGCTTCACTTATTGATTTTTCTAAATCATCATTTATTATAATTACATCAAAAAAAGGTTCCATAGATAATTCAAATTTTGCACGTTCAAGGCGTTTTTTTAATGATTCTTCATTTTCTGAATTTCTATGTTTTAGTCTATTCTCTAGCTCTTCTATGCTAGGAGGTTTTATGAAAATAGCTAAAGCATTATCACCAAAAATGTTTTTTAGTTTTTTTCCACCTTTCACATCTACGTCAAATATTGGATATTTACCATCAGAAATTATCCTATCAATTTCTTTTTTTAGAGTACCATATAATACACCAGGATATACCTCTTCATACTCTATAAATTCGTTGTTTGCTATTTTATTTCTAAATTCTTCTATATTTATGAAATAATAATCTTTAGCATTTATCTCATAATCTCTAGGTGGACGAGTGGTAGCAGAAATAGATAATTCTAATGGTAGTCCTTTGTTGATTAATGATTGAACAATTGTTGTTTTACCAGCACCACTGGGAGCCGAGACTATTATATATTTTTCTTTCATAATACATTACTTAACTGTTCTTTTATTTTTTCTAAATCATCTTTTATATTTACAATTATTTGCTGTATTGATAAATAATTACTTTTGTTTCCTAATGTATTTACTTCTCTAGAAATCTCCTGAGCTATGAAGCTTAGTTTTTTGCCTTTAGATATATTACAATTATCTTTTAATTCTTTTTCAAAATATTCAATATGTGCTGTCAATCTCTGCAGCTCTTCATTTATATCTAATTTATCTAAATAGTAGAGAATCTCTTGCTCTAATCTATTATGATCTATATCAATATTATCAGGTAGTTGGGATGTCAGATTTATTATATCTTCTCTTATTTTTTTATCTCTTTCTTCTTTTTGATAAATTATTTGATCTTTATTAATTTTTATTTTATTTAATTTATCCAGAATATCTTTTTCTGTCTTTTCTCCTTCTTGTTTGCGGTATTCTATTACTTGGTTGATAGCATTTTCTATACTTTTATTTATTATTTCTATATCTGATGCAGTCAATTTGTTTTTATCTATTTCTAAAACACCAGGTAGTTTTATCAGAGTAGCCAGTGGATTATCCATTTCAGCTATTTGATATTTAAATGAAAAATTATTTATTTGATCTAAATAACTAGATAAAACATTCTCATTAAGCGTGGGTACTGGATTACCTTTTTGTATATCATAATTAATGAAGCAATCTACCTTACCTCTAATTAATTTATTAGCTAATAAATTACGAATGTCTATTTCTAAACTTTTCAGCGACTGAGGAGTACGAATATTAATATCAACATTTTTTGAGTTTAAACTGGTAATAATAATTTCATAATTTTGATCAGAAATAGTAAATTTATCACTACCATAACCTGTCATTGAATATAACATATTTTTTTT
>LUZL01000229.1 GCA_001603615.1 Bacteroidales bacterium Bact_20
CATTCACCCTCTACCATATTGATATCTGTAAGAGTGCCACCAACCATCAAATCTAAATCTGCAATTTCCAAATCAGCAATAGAAGGATTAATAACAAAACTGCCATTAATCTTAGCTACTCTAACTTCAGAAATTGGTTGATCAAAAGGTATATCGGAGATAGTAAGTGCAGCAGATGCTGCTAATGCTGCTAATGCATCAGGTGGATAATTTTTATCAGCACTGATGAGGTATACTAATACTTGAGTTTCGGCATGAAAATTTTCTGGGAATATAGGTCTCAAAGCGCGATCTACTAATCTGGCGACAAGTATTTCGTACTCAGATGGTCTAGATTCTCTTTTTAAAAAACCTCCTGGGAAGCGACCTGCAGCGGCATATTTCTCTTGATATTCCACTGTTAATGGCATAAAATCAGCATCTGGCGTTGGTTCTGTCTTTGATACTGCCGTAGCTAGTAGCATTGCATCTCCACATTTCACTATGACAGATCCGTCAGCTTGTTTAGCTAATTTGCCAGTTGATATTTCTATTATCTGTCCATTGGGTAAATTGATTGTCTCTTTAATCTCTTGCATCTGATTAGTTTTTATAATTAATTAAAAAAATATAATTAATGAATCTAAATTCATTAATTATATTTATGACTTTGAATAAATTCATTAAAATATGAAAAAATATATAATTTTCTATATTTTATCTACGAATATTTAGTTGTTTTGTAACATCTAAATACTTGTCGTAGTCTTCTCTTTTTAAATATTTTAATAAACGTTTACGTTTATTAACCATGGTCAATAGAGAACGTTTAGCAGAAAAATCTTTTTTATTTTCTTTCATATAATCTGTTAAGTGCAGGATTCTTTCTGTCAAAATAGCTATTTGCACAGAAGTATCACCTGTATTTTTTTCGTTTCCGCCAAATCTAATAGCAAGTTCTCTTGTCTTTTCTGGTGTTAAATACATAATTCTAAATTTTAGAGTGCAAAATTATAAAAAATTTTTTATTTAAAAAAATAATTTATTTTTAATTAATAAAATTATTCTATAACAAAAAAAGTCGAAGCCTAGGCTTCGACTTTTAAAGGAATAATCCCCAAGAAATTAATATTGCTCTATTTTTAGTTGATAGAAGCTACGAGGGTGTGAGCATGCAGGGCATACTTGTGGTGGTTCATTACCTACGTGCACATATCCACATTCTCTACAGAACCATACTACTGGTTGATCTTTTTTAAAGAATGTGCCGGCTTCTACTTCTTTTAATAATTTACTATAACGTTCTGCATGATGTTGCTCAGCTACAGCGATGGCTCTCAGTCTATTAGCTATAGCAGTATAGCCTTCTTTCTCAGCTACATCTGCGAATTCTGGATACATACTTGTATACTCATAGCTTTCACCAGCTATTGCTGCTTTTAGATTTTCTATAGTAGTTCCTAGTGTAGTAGGAGCTCCAGCCTCTACAGTGATTTCGTCTAAATTTTCTGTAGATTCTTTTTTTAATTCATTAATAAGTTTAAATAACCAGCTAGCATGTTCACGTTCATTATCAGCAGTTATAGTAAAGATTTCAGCTATTTGTTCATATCCTTCATTTTTTGCTATTTTAGCATAGAAGGTATAACGATTTCTTGCTTGGCTTTCACCTATGAAAGCTTTTACTAGATTTTTAATTGTTTCTTTCATAATATTATGTTTTTGTGATTTATTTTTGAATTATTCTATCCGGATTTTCTTTAACAAATTTAAGCCATTTATTTTTACTAGTATGTAGCTCTTCTTTAGGTATGAAATTAGAATAATCTGAATAATAATAGCACAAGGCTATAGCAGCTGCATCTGTAGCATCAAAAGGCAAAGAATCATCTTGTAATTGTAATATATTATTTATCATACCAGCCACTTGTTCTTTAGATGCTCTACCATTGCCAGTTACTGAAATTTTTACTCTACGAGGAGCGTATTCATAAACGTCTATACCGAATTCTAATGCTGCAGCTATTACTACTCCCTGTGCCCGCCCAAGCTTTAGCATTGATTGAACATTTTGACCATAATAAGGTCCTTCTATAGACAATACATTTGGCCTCTGATGATTTATTAATTCTTTTACTGTGCTATGAATGATTTTAATTCTTTCAAAATGATCATTTACTTTTTTTACATTTATACAACCTATATCTATAAGAGATAATTCATAACCATCTACTCCTATAATAGCATAACCTGTAATATTGGATCCTGGGTCTATTCCTAGTATTTTATAGCAATTATTTAAGTTCATTATAATTTTATTGTTTTATAATTTTTTTATTAAATGTCAAAATTAAATAAAATAATTCTATTATTAAAAAATTATTTAGAATTATTAAATTGCAGTGGTAATGCTGCTTTAATGTTATTTAAATTATCATTATCTAGCATTAGTTGTCCATTTATCCATACTTTATATATAGAGATTGGGATATCTATATTCTCATATGGTGTCCAACCGCATTTATATTTTAGTATATCACTAGATATTAATTGATGATTATTATTTTTTAATAAAACTAGATCAGCATAATATCCTTCTCTTATAAAACCTCTTTTATCAATTCTAAATATTTGAGCTGGTTTATGAGACATCTTATTGATTAAATCTGGTAGAGATAAATAATTTTTTTCTGATAGAGCCCACATCAGTCCTAATTCATGCTGAATAGATGGCAGGCCAGATGGTGCCAATTCATATTGATTTAATTTCTCATCTATCATATGAGGAGCATGATCGCTGGCTATAGTGTCTATCTTACTTAAAGAATTTAATAATTGCAATCTTTGTTCTTTAGTAGATTTAATAGATGGATTTACTTTTATTAAATTACCATAAGTGTTATAGTCTGATAAATCAAAATACAAATAATGTGGACAGGTTTCTAAAGATAAATATGTAAGTTTATTTTTATACTGATAAATAAAATTTAATTCATCAATATGAGAAATGTGTAAATAGTGTAAACGAGTATTATAATTGGTTGCTATTTTTAATATATCTTTTGCTGCATTAATGCAAGCAGTCAAATTTCTAATAATAGGATGAATGAAAACATCATTATTGAAAAGGTCTAAATATAAAGCTTTATTCTGATCTATAGTATCATTATCCTCAGAATGTACTGCTATAAGGTATGGCAATTGAAAAAATTGATTAATAACATTAGAATTTTTTAAAGAAAGATTGCCAGTAGTATTTCCCCAAAAAACTTTAATACCAGCTAATTCGCTTGGATTTATTTTTTGTATTTCTGATAAATTATCATCTACAGCTGCTAGATAAAAGCCATAATTAACAAAAGAATCTTTGCTAGCTATATCTAATTTTTGTTCTAGAAGACTTTTATTTGTAGTAGGAGGCAAAGTATTAGGCATATCTATGAAAGAAGTAACGCCCCCATATAGTGCTGCCAATGACTCGGTGTATATAGTAGCTTTATCAGTATAGCCAGGTTCACGAAAATGTACATGAGTGTCTATAATTCCAGGAATTAAATAATTGCCATCACCATCAATTAATTGATAATTTAAAGGAGTTTTGCTCGTAGTATTTAAATTTATTTTTTCAATAAATCCATTCTTAATGAAGACCTCGCCAAAAGAAATTATCCCTTCATTAACAATCTGGACATTTATAATATGATAACTGTCCATTATTTTGTGATGATTTTCTTTGGATTATGGAAACGTAGCTGTAGGACACCCCACATAGCCTCAAAGACAATTTTTTTATTCATTTTAGATTGTCCTCTTTGACGTTCTAAAAATACAATTGGTATCTCTTTGATTTTGAAACCTAGCTTATAAGCGTAATATTTCATTTCTATCTGAAAAGCATAGCCCACAAAAGATATTTTATCTAAATTGATATAAGATAAGAATTTAGCTCTGTAACACACAAATCCAGCAGTAGAATCTTTAATAGGCATACCTGTTATCAAATTTACATATTTAGAAGCGAAATATGATAAAAGTACTCGTGATAGAGGCCAATTCATCACAGTAATACCAGAAATATATCTAGAGCCAATAGACAAATCATAGCCTTCGTCTCTGCAAGTAGCTAATAATCTTACTAAATCATTAGGATTATGAGAAAAATCAGCATCCATTTCTAGAATATATTCATATCCTTTGCTTAGAGCCCATTTGAAACCTGCTATATATGCTCTACCTAGACCTTCTTTTTTTTCTCTCATCAATAAATGCAAAGAATCTGGATACTTAGAAATCAAATTTCTGACAATATCACCTGTGCCATCAGGAGAATTATCATCTACTACCAAAACATCAAAAGCTTCTGGCAATGCAAATACAGCTTCTATGATAAGCTCTATATTTTCTTTTTCGTTATAAGTAGGTATTATTACTAAAGCTTGACTATGCACAAATGATATTTTATGCAAAAGTAATTATTTTTTTGTTTTTTTTACAAATATTTTTTGATATAAAAATAAATTTTAAAAATGTTATTATTAAAATATATTTATTAATTTTACTTTATAAATAATCATTTTGAAAATGACAATTAATAATAAAGACATGTTTTTTGATTTTTTTGCAAGCAAAGGTGATATATCATGGAGATTTTGATTTTGTATAAATTATCATTACAATTACTGAATCCAAACATTAAAAACATAAAAAAATGCATAAATATATAATTTTAATTTTTATCTGTTTATCAAATATTATGATAGCCCAGATATATACTCCTATTGTAGACTCTATAAGCATGCGTGATGGTAAAAAAATAGCTGCAGATATATATCTAATAGATGAGACCACACCAAGACCAACAATATTAATACAAACACCATATAATAGAATATTTTTTAGACTAAATCTACCATTGGTAGGTCATGATATAGAAGATTATGGATATAATTTTGTAATTACTGACTGGCGAGGTTTCTATGGTAGCTCTGCTGCTAATGTACCAGGTTATAAAAGAGGTCTTGATGGCTATGACATTATAGAATGGATAGCTCAGCAAACGTGGAGTAATGGGAAAATAGGAACTTATGGTGGATCAGCTCTAGGTAAAATACAATTTGAAACTGCTAAGGAACAGCCTCCACATTTGGTTTGTTGTTTGCCATTAGTAGCTAATCCACAAATGACATACTTGGAATATTTCCCTGGGGGTGTTTACAGAACAGAATATGTAGAGCAACTAGATAATCTAGGGTTTGGATTTTCTACATGGCTTTTAAACAATCCTTATTATAATTTACAATGGCAATTTGTAGAAAATAATACATTCTACCCATCATCAATCAATGTGCCCTTTTTTATTATTGGCGGATGGTATGATCATACAATAAACGAAATGCTAGTTTTTTTTAATGCTATGCAAGAGCAATCTCCTTTATCATCTCAACATAAACTATTGATGGGGCCATGGGTACATGGTGGACATGGAACTTCACAAGTAGGCTCGTGTCAGCAAGGAGAACTATTTTTTTATAATGCATGTAATTGGAATGATTCACTATCTCTGCGTTTTTTTGATTATTACCTTAAAAATATTAATAACGGATGGAATGATGAACCAGTAATACAATATTATCAAATAGGAGATAATCAATGGCAGCAAGCTACACATTTATCAGATATCATTATTGATACGTTAAAAATGTTTTTAAATGTCAATAATTCCCTGACTTATACTTCGCCTCAGGTACAATCACAATATGAATCTTTCATTTATAATCCAGCAGATCCATCACCTACTCATGGGGGTACAACATTGAGACAAGATTTATTACAAGGTCCATATGATCAGTCACAAGTAGTGGAATCTAGGAACGATTTACTAATTTTTTCATCGTCTACACTTGATGAACCAATTAGAATTTTTGGTAGAGTAAAAATCAATTTATTTGTAAGCAGTGATTGTAAAGACACTGATTTTGCAATTAGATTATGTGACGTATATCCCGATAATAGATCAATGCTTATAAATGATGGTATTAAAAGAATGCGTTTCAGAGATGGTTATACTACTAGCGATACTGCTTCTATGACAGAAGGTGTAATTTATAAAATAGAAATTACTTTGCCTCATACTGCATATACATTTCTCGCTGGGCATAAAATCAGAATAGATATCTCATCATCTAATTACCCTAAATATGATAATAACTTAAATAACGGCAAACAGATGTATGTAGCAGGAGATACTATTATAGCTACTAATAACATATATTTTGAAACAATGCATCCTTCAAGTATTTCACTTCCTACTATACATGCAAATAATATTAATAACTTCTCATCTCATGCTTATGAAACATTTATTATTTATCCTAATCCTACAGATAATTCATTTACGATTTCAAATTTTGATCAAATAAAATCAATAGAAGTTTATGATTTAATGGGTAAATTATATCAGCTTCCACAGGGGGAAAATATTAATATAAATCATTTAGAAAATGGTATTTATTTGATAAAAATCACTAATATGTATGATGATGTTATGTGGAAAAAATTAATCAAGAATTGATATTCAAAAAAATAAAAAAAGTAATATAAATACTTATTGTTTTTATTTAATTTTACTAGTTAATGGATTACGCAAATTTTCATATTCATATAATTCTACTCTCACGTTGCCTAACCTTATTTTAGCAGTAATATAGATAGGTATTTGATTTAGATCTGTAGAGAAATATGCTTTTATAGGATAAGGATTTTTAAACACATTTCCTACCTGTACCTCTGGCATGATGTAGTAGCAATCAAATGTGCCATTTTGTATTTTTATTTTTTCTCTACCGCCAAAGATCACATTAGAAGTGTAAATACTATCTTCAAAAACATATCTAACCTTAAAATTATTATTCGGTTTCATAGTAGAAAAATCTAAATTTCTACCCCAATAAATGACTGAAATCATGTCCTGTATATAAGGATCTACGGTAAATACAGAATTTGTATTTTTTATTTTATCTATAAACTGAGCTTGGTTAGTGAATTGATTGATATTTAATTGTTGCTCAGCTCTGTATTTACCTTCTTTTGCACTCCTTAAAAACATCCATGGTACTAATGCTATAGTATCTATGTATGTATCAAATCTATCATCTACATATATTGCCCATTCCCATTTTTGAAACGTTTTACCACTTAATATAGCATGGTAGCAAGGTCTATTATTAATATATTCTATTTTTGGTGAGATCATTAAAGTAGCATATGCAGCAAATATTTTTCCCGTAATAAATGACTCAAAATACACAACATAGGTGATTTTTTCACCTTGGGCAAAAGCTTTATTATTAAATTGTTTTAATTCTTGTGAATTTAAATTAAAAACTATTGTTAGAAACAAAATAGACAGAAAAATTTTTTTCATAATTTAAAGTTTCAAATTACAAAACAAATTTTATGCCATTAAAAGATTTCAATTTTTTTTGTATCTTTGTACTGTAAAACTTTTTAAGATATGAAAGAAGAAATAACTCATGAGGGAGTTATAACAAAAATAGATAAAAATAATATAGAGGTAACTGTGAATGCTAAGGGAGCATGTGGGTCGTGTAGTATGAAAAATACATGTATATCTACTGAGAATACAGATAAAATAATAATTATTCCACGCGATGGATATGAAAATTATAATAGTGGAGACCACGTTATTATTAGTTCTACGACTAATCAAGGATATTGGGCAGTAATTTTAGCTTATGTTTTGCCAATAATATTAATAGTAGCTCTTTATTTTATAAGTTTCTCTTATCTTAATAATGAATTAATATCTGCTGCTATATCAATTGGTGCTTTAGCTATTTATTATATTATAATTTATTTTCTCAATCCATTGTTAAAAAATAAAATATCTTTTAAGATAAAGCATATAGATACTCATTAACCTTGTAGAATTATAAAAAAATAATATTGCATTAAAAAATATTATAAGCGATATTAATTTTGTTGTAGTTTTAAAAGTTCATTAATTTTTTCTTGATATAAGTCAATTTTTTCGGGATAACGACACTTTAATTTATCATAAATCTCAATCGCTTTTTCAAACTTTTTTTGTTTGGTGAAAATAAAAGCGAAAGTTTCGCTAACGAAATCTTCATCATCTAATTTAATATTTTCTGTTAGGTCGTCAATATCATCAGGCAGTTCATCTATTGATGGTAGATGAATTTTAGGTTCTTCTTTAATAAAATTGTCTATAATATCAATATATTTTTGGGATTTTATTGAATGGTTAACAGTATTATTATAATTTTTTAATATATAATAAAGAAGACATCTATTAGGTGCTAACAAACATGTTTTAAAAAGTATTTGTTCGTAATTTTCGTCAGTAATTTTAGTGGAAAAAAGATTAAAAAGATTTACGAAATAAGAAAAAGAAAAATTATTATTTAAATCGTTATAATAAATATTTTCCTTTAATTCATTAATTTTATTAATAATAGAATTTGTGTCCATATATTACCAATTTATAAATGCTCTATTGAAAATGTCGTCTACAAGGTCATTTACAATTTGTTCCACTAGAGAATTTTCAACAGATGAAAGAGAAACAGTGGAGCTGAATTGTTGATAACGAGAAAATTGTTGTGAAAAATTTTGTTTTTCATCAATTTTATTTGTAAATTTTACATTAATTGTTACTGTTAATTGATTAAGAGAAGCCACATCATTAGCTTGCAAAGCCGCTGGTTGCACAACATAATTTATGATTTCACCTTCAAAAGATAGATCTGCATTATCATTTACCATAATTAAACTAGTTTGAGATTGTATCCTATCTCTCAATTTATCAGTTATTAGCTGGCTGAGATTAGGATTTACTAAAGATGCATTATTTACAAAATAATTTACACTAAAAGTTCTAGCTCC
>LUZL01000230.1 GCA_001603615.1 Bacteroidales bacterium Bact_20
CTACATGAATTAAATCGAAACATCCATTAGTGAAAACAATTTTTTCATGATTATTTCGCCATTTAGGTATTTCGGTTTGTAAATCATCAAGATTTAAAATTTTATTCTTTAATATCTGAAACTTTTTCATAATTATTTTTCTGAGATAACATGATAAAACCTATTAATCCCAGGATTAATACGATAACAGTCTGAATAGTCCACGATATCCAGCCTAGCGAATATCCGCCTACTTTGTCTACACCATACAATAATAAAACTTGAGAAACAATAATTGGATATACACCTATGCCACCTTGTATTATTATCATACCGATAGTACCTAGAGCTAATACTGCAAAAGCAGCATCTAGAGGCAAATGATAAGTAGCATCAATAGTGAGAAAGGCTATGTAAGTCATTAGTAGATAGCATACCCATATGAGGATAGAATAAACAATAAATAACCATTTTTTCTTTAGATGAATAATAGATTTACCACCATCAATAAATCTATGAATAGAAGCAGAAATTTTTTGTCCAAGCTTAGAAGTAGGTTTATGTTTACGCCATAATTTATAAGCGACAAATAATGCTATTAAAGCAAGCAAAACTATCAAAGCAAAGTTCCAAGAAATAAACGATGGAGTATTATAGTTGTCTAAAAAAGCTATCATTTTAGCTGTGAGAGCTATGAAAGCTAAGACAAAAATAATCACATAGCAAAGCATATCAAAGAGACGTTCAGAAATCATAGTCCCTAAAACAGTATCTACAGGGATTTTTTCTTTTTTACCGAGTACAGCACATCGAGTGATCTCACCTAAACGAGGTACAGCATAATTAACTAGATACCCAGCCATTACAGCCCAAAAAGTATTTTTTAATCTAGGTTTAGGAGCTACTGCCTCTATTAATAAATTCCAACGTAAAGCACGAAAAATATGAGAAAAAACACCTATAACCATAGCTACTATCATCCAGATAGGATTAGCCTCTTTAAAATACTGCCATATCTCAGCTCTCTCAGCTGGTGATAGTTTATTTAAAAACCAGAATATTAAAAATATACCAAGAGCTAAAAAAATAAAAGTTTGTATATAAGTCTTTACTTTTGGTTTCACTTTGAAATCATTTTATTATCATTATCTACAAAGATAATTTTAGGAATTAAATTTTTAGCCTCTTGAGCATCTACCATAGCATAGCTAATGACAATGATAGGATCACCGACGAGAAATTTACGTGCAGCAGGACCATTCATGCATATCTCACCAGTACCTCGTTTTCCTTTGATTACATAAGTATCTATACGTTCTCCATTATTATAATTTAAAACTTGAACTTTTTCATGCTCTACTATATTAGCTGCATCCATCAGATCCTCATCAATTGTAATACTACCCTGATAATTAATATTTACTTCAGTTACAAAAACTCTATGAATTTTACTTTTTAAAATTTCAATAAACATTTTTTTTTGCAAAGTTCGAAATTTTTTATGAAATAAAAAATTGTTATTCATCTTGATAGAAAAACAATATACAATTTATTATTTTTACTAACAATTAATATAAGTTTAATAGATAATATTTAATTAAATATTTTTTTTGTTTATTATTAATAAATAGAATGTTAGTAAATAATTATTAAAAAATATAAGGTAGTAAGTGATATTTTAAAGGGTAAATATTAACTGGGGAATTAACAGTTATTTCTGTTTAACTTTTAGTATTAAATTAATATTTTAACTTCATCAATCTCAAATACCGCTCCCATGCCCATCTATCGTGCGATGACAGATTCAATAAGCGCCCTATATCTGATACTACCTCATCTTTTAAATACTTATTTATCACTACAAACCACATCAGATAGTTCTGCAAATACTTGGTAGCTACTCCTCTGAACTTACTCATCCAAATGTGTAATCCTTTAATCTTTTTCTCTGCTACTTTTGTGCTATACACTGCCAACCCTTTAGTTTGCTTTCTTACTAATACCTTTTTAGTTGCCGATTCTGATACTGCTTTTGTGAACTCTTCGTTTGGTTTGATACATATCAAATTATTCTCAGATGTTCTTCTTTTTAATTCTTCTTTTATATGTTCGTTTTGTACTCTTTTTTCACCTGTATGTTTGAAAAGTAAATTACCTTCTCTATCTGTCATCACTAATACAGCTACATTGGGATGTACAGTCTTCATTGCTTGCTCTTTCTCTTCTAAACTTTTGAATCTGCGTCCTTTCTCTGAATATTCCATTAATAACTCATCTGCTTCTATGATACCAGAAAAACTTATTCCCCTTTCTAATCCTTGTATAGCAGACAAAATCTTATGTCTCCATCTAAAACTTGTTGGTAGGCTGATACCTACTTCTTTAGCACAAGCTCTGAGGCTCTTGCCCTCAAGCATACATTTTAAGTAATCCATAAAAAGATAGTATTTGTGCGAATAGTAAACAAAGGATTTAGCAGTTTCTCTAAATTGGTATTTGCAATATTTGCATTTATAGATTTGTCTGCCATTGCGAACGCCTGCTTTAGTTACATGCTCGCATTTACATCTAGGACATATGGGAGCAGTAGTTAGAATTTTGATTCGCTGATAATCTAACGCTGTAAGTCTATTATCAGTAAGAAATTTGTAGAGATTATCTAAAAATTCGCGTTTGCCCTCTTTTGTCAATGAAAGCATATCTGCAATGACTTCGGATGAATATTCCATAAAATTTATTTTTTACAAAAATAATAAAATTATTAAATACTAAAACTTAAACATTTGTGTTTGTTAGAAAGTTAAGAAAAAAATTTTACAATTTTTTTCTTAACTTACATTTTTTATAACACCATACCCCCCATTTCTCAAATATATACTTTTATCATACATCTTAACAATATATAATATATTTATTTTGCTGATAATAATACAAGTGTCTCTATATTGTCTGTATATGGTAAAAAATCGAAAAAGTTTATAAATTGAATTTTATAATTATTTTTTAATAAGATTAAATCTTTTTTCAAAGTTTTTGGATTACAAGATAAATATGCTATTTTCTTTGGCTGCTTTTTTAGTATTTTTTCTATTACTATTTCACCTGCTCCAGATCTAGGAGGATTAATGTACAAAGAATAATTATCAAAAAACTTTAAATTATGTAGGATAATGTAGTCAATTGCTGTTTCTACTTTACCAATATAAAAATTTGTGTTTGGAGCATTTTTTTTGGCACATTCTATAGATATGGGAGATTGTTCTATTGCAAATATGTTTTTAAAATATGGCTCAGCATTAGCAGACATTATCCCTATACCACAATATAAATCTAGCAAATTAGAATTATCTTTTAAAAAATTAATTGCAATATTTATACTTTCTATGTGTAAAGAACTTATTTGTTGTTGAAAAACTAATGGATGATACCAGTATCCATCGTCATTTATTAGGAATGATGTCCCATAAACTGGATATAGATAGCTTTTTAGTAAAACTTTATTTCCTGTTGATGGATTCATATGTAAATATATATTAGGAAAAATTTCTTTAGGAAAAATTTTTTGAGTTAATTCAATATATTTTGACAAATTTTTATAATGGTCTTTCAGAACTAAGACAATAGCATTATCGTTAAACAAAATATATTTTAATGGAAATTTTTTATATAGAGGGAGGGAATATTTAATAATTTCAATCTTTTCATTTATATTTTGTCTATGTAAAGGGCATTGATTAATATTGATTATTTCATTATGTTGTATCAATCCGATTTTAGCCGGTATAATGGATGAGTCTACATGAAGCAGTACTTTTTTGCGATATTGCAATTGATCATATGGATGCAAAGTAATTAACTCATTCTCAAAAATTTCCAGTAGGTTAATAGTTTTATGAACTTTATTATGCCAAATGTTCTCATATTTACCTGTAGAATATAAACATGCTTGGCATTTAGGATGTAAAGAACACATAATTAAAATTTTTACTCGTACGCTTATACAGCGACGATATCTTTAGAAAAGTAATAAATTATAGTTATTATAAATAAATTAGTTTTTAGTAGTTTTTTTAGGACTAATTTCAAATAAGACAATATCTTTGGGTACTTTGTCACCTTCTTTTACATTAATTTTTTTTATCTTACCATCTAAAGGAGCTAATACTTTATTATTCATTTTCATAGCTACTAGATCACATAGAATATCGCCTTTTTGTACTTCTTGTTTTTCTTTTACTCG
>LUZL01000231.1 GCA_001603615.1 Bacteroidales bacterium Bact_20
TTTATTTTCAATAATTATTTTTTTATGCTCTTGTAGCAAAAATGAATATTACGATTTAAAAGCTTTTAAAGACGAAAAATGGGATTACAATGACTGGGTAGAATTTAATATTCCTATCACTGATACTACGAATTTATATAATTTACACTTGATATTAAGAACTACACAGCAATATCCATATACAAATATTTATCTTTTCGTCCAAAATATTCCTTTTACAGGCAATATTATTCAAGACACTCTATTACTAATTTTATATGATGAAAATGGTAAATCATTAGGCAAAAAAAGTAATAAAAACTATATATATGACTTTCTAATAAAAAAGAATTATACTCCACCCCAAAATGGTAATTACACTTTACTGGTAACTCATGGTATGCGAGATAGTATCTTGCCAGGAATTGTAGAATTAGGATTTAAATTTGAAAAAATTAAAAATAATGAAAGATAATTTTTTTTCAATTTTCAAAACAAATGATAAAAATTTTAAAAAATTTCTTAAAACACTTTGGATAATATTTTTTAGCATTTTAGGTTTTTTAATTATATTTTTTACAAGCGTTTATTTTGGTTTATTAGGTCCTATTCCTTCTTTTGAGCAATTAGAAAATCCACTTGATAAATTTTCTAGTGAGCTAATAAGTGTAGATAATAAAGTGATAGGCAAATATTATTATGAAGAGAATAGATCATGGGTTAGCTATTATGAAATAAGTCCCTATGTATTAAATGCTTTAATATCTACTGAAGACAAAAGATTTTACAAACATAGTGGTATTGATTTTAAAGGGTTAAGTAGAGTATTTTTCAAAACTATTATAGGTCAACAAAAAGGCAGTGGAGGTGGTAGTACTATTACTCAACAGCTTGCTAAAAATTTATTCAAACGACCAAATGATTTAAATAAGATTAAACTTATAGGTATTAAATTTAGAGAATGGATGACTGCCATAAAGTTAGAAAAAAATTATTCTAAAGATGAGATAATAACAATGTATCTCAATACTGTACCTTTTGGTTATCAATTATATGGTATTAAATCTGCATCTTTATATTATTTTGGCAAAGAACCTATAGAACTTTCATTAGATGAGTCTGCTATTCTAATTGGTATGCTAAAAGCTACAACTAAATTTAATCCTATTCTAAATCCCGAAAACGCCAAACAACGACGCAATGTAGTGCTAAAGCAAATGTTAAAAAATGGTTATATTTCTGAAGAAGAATTTAATAATATTAAAGATCTTGACATTCCTAAACCACAGAAAAGTATAACAACTTCTACTACTGATTTAGCACCATACTTTCGTGAATATTTGAGATTGTACATGACTGCTAATGAACCAGATCCTAAAAAATATAAAAATAGATTAGATTACTTAAAAGCACGTGATCTATGGGACAAAGATCCATTGTATGGGTGGTGTAATAAAAATAAAAAACCTGATGGTAAACCATATAATCTGTACAATGACGGATTACGAATTTATACTACTATAGATAGTAGAATGCAAAGATATGCAGAGGAAGCTGTCAGAGAGCATCTAAGTAATGATCTACAACCTAAATTTTTTAAAGAATCTAAAAATAATAAATATGGTCCCTTTGTAGGTGCTAAATCTGACAAAGAAGTAGAAAACATAATGAAAATGGCTATCAAACGCACTGATAGATATATTCGTATGAAACAAAATGGATATAGCGAAAAAGAAATAGAAGAAGCTTTTCATAAGCCCACTGAAATGAGAGTTTTTAGCTGGGAAGGTATTAAAGATACTATTATGTCTCCATATGATTCTATAATTTATCATAAATATTTTTTAAGAGCTAGCTTCGCAGCTATAGAACCTCAAACAGGTTATGTACGTGCATATGTTGGTGGTCCTGCATTTAGCTTTTTCAAATATGATAATGCTGCCATTGGCAAAAGGCAAGTAGGTTCTACTTTTAAACCTTTCGTTTATGCGTCTGCATTTATCAATGATCCTACACTTACTCCCTGTACTAAAGTGCCTTTGATACCTGTAACTTTTGATATGCCTGATGGCTCTCAATGGACGCCAAAAAACTCAGGTAATGTAGATGAAGGAACGATGATAGAGCTTTCTAAAGCTCTCGCTCTGTCTATTAATTGGGTATCAGCTTTTCTCATTAAAGAAAAAACCTCGCCAGCAGCTGTGGTAGAATTGGCTAAATCTATGGGTATCACTGATACTATCCCTCCTGTACCTTCTATTGCTTTAGGTACTGCCGAGCTTAAATTATTAGAATTGCTAAGTGCTTTATCTACTTTTGCTAATTCAGGTGTAGCTCAGTCAACAATTATAGTTACGAGAATAGAAGATAGATTTGGCAACATTATTAGCACATTTCCCTATGGTGCATCTAAAGAAGTCATGGATGAGATAACTGCATATAAAATGATATCTCTAATGAAAGGTGTTGTTGATTATGGTACTGGAAGTCGTATTAGATATATTTACAAAATACCTTATCCTGTTGCTGGTAAGACGGGTACTACCGATGATAATAGCGATGGATGGTTTATTGGCATCACTCCTCAACTAGCTGCTGGAGTATGGGTAGGTGGCGAAGATATGCAAGTACATTTTCGCAGCATGGCACACGGCCAAGGTGCTAGCATGGCACTACCTATTTGGGGACTGTTTATGCAAAAAGTTTATGCAGATCCTACTATTAATCTCTATAAAGGAGATTTTGATACACCTGAGAACTTCACACCAGATATGCTTTGTAATCCATCTAATACTTCTCTATCTTCCCCCGCTTTTATGATGCCTCAAAATAAAAAGAAAACTTGGAACTAATATGCGTAGAAAAACTCTACAAGTACCTGTAGGTGATATTTTTATCGGTAGCGATTATCCTATTGTCATTCAATCTATGACTAATACTGCTACTGATAATATTAATGATACTGCAGATCAATGTATTAAACTTTTTAATTCTAAAGCTCAGTTAGTCAGAATAACTGCTCAAAATATAAAAGAGGCTGAAGCTCTAAAATATATTAAACAAAATCTATTAAATAAAGGCTACACACATCCTATAGCTGCTGATATTCATTTCAATCCCAAATTAGCTTTACTAGCAGCTCAATATGTTGATAAAATACGAATCAATCCTGGTAATTTCGTAAATCTATTCCCCAATAATATTTCCTATACTTCTGAACAATATAATCTAGAACTAAATGCTATAAAACAAGAAATAGAAAAGCTTCTACCAGTACTTATTAAAAATAATGTAGCAGTGAGAATTGGAGTTAACAAGGGTTCATTGTCTCCAAGATTAATTGATAAATATGGGAATAATATAGAAGCTGCCATAGAATCTGCTATAGAAAGTGCATTGATTTTTAATAAATTGAATTTCAATAATCTAGTTATTAGTATAAAAACTAGCTCTGTTTATGAAACTATTAGTGCTAATAGACTTTTAATAAAAAAATTGGATAAAATAGGTCTTAACTATCCGATACATATTGGCGTTACAGAGGCTGGTATAGATAAACAAGGAATCATTAAATCTACAATTGCTATTGGCAATTTACTATTAGATGGAATAGGCGATACTATCAGGGTATCATTAACAGGTGATCCATTAAAAGAAATTCCCGCTGCTGAAAATATTATAAATACTTATCAAAAATTTCTTCCTTTTCCTGTTTTACCGATTTATGATTATTCATTAAATTATTGTCCTAAAATATTTAATAACAATAATTTAGATGATGGTTTACCACCTAATGATTTTGATTTTTTAGAAATAAATAATAAAGATGCCTTTGGGTTAATCTCCAAAGAATTAAAAAATAAAAAATACATAAATCTGAAAATTAAATCCTCAGATTTCAATTTATATGAACTTTGTATAATACTTGGTAGAGGCTGGATAGATGGATGGTTGAGAGATTTATATTTAGTAAATGATAATTTATCAAAAGATACTCTAAATGATATTGGGGAAATATTACAGGCTACAGGTAAACGAAAGATTTTAACTGAAGTGATTTCATGCCCTTCATGTGGTAGAACTATGTATGATATAGAAAAAATAACTAAAGAAGTAAAAGAAAGATTTAGTCGTTATCCAGGTCTCACGCTGGCTGTTATGGGCTGTATAGTTAATGGTCCTGGCGAAATGAAAGAGGCTCAAGCAGGCATTGTTGGCAATGGATTGAATAAAGCAAATATCTATATTTATGGCAAATTGATATCTAAAAACATTCCAATAGATATAGTTGTAGATGAATTTGAAAAACAATTAAAAAATCATAATTTAATTTAATAACATTATTTTTTGAGAATGGGGGACGAGGTGACTTGGTGACTGGGGTGACTTGGTGAAGGGGAACGGGGAGACGATGTGAAATTGAAAACCTAAAATTTAGTTTTTAATAAAATTCATTTTTTAATTTTACTTTATGAACATAAATATTAAATATTACCACTTAGAAGCTTAATAAATAATACAAGCGTCGTTTTATGATTTCTTTTTCCCTACCAATGAATTTTATTTTTTATATTTCCTTTTTTGGAATTTAAAAAGAAGTAAATTAGTTATAATAATTTTAATTTAATCACCAGTTTAAAAGTATTATTAGCTAAAACGTATTTCTATATTAATTCATTTTTTTTAGATTTTAGCAATTGATTTTTATTTATGATTTTGAATTTTTTTATTTTTATAATGTAACTTATTATGACTGACTAAAATAATTTATCTTTTTAACCATATTTTTATGGGGATAAATCTTACTCATTAATTTGGCTTTCATCTAGTTCAGCTTCTTTTTTATACCAATGAAGCCAATAATAATTAGCAGTCAAGATAGCAGCATAAGACCATACAGGGAAAGCAATTTTATCATTTTCTAAATAATTATTCAAAAATCCATGCAAAAAATAAGCTAAAAGTGCTATAGTAACTGACAATACAATCATCGCTCTATTTTTATCTAAATGTTTTAATTTAAAAAATAATCTAAAACCTGTAATTAATAGAGAAAATACAATAGCAACTACAGTGAGCATACCAGGAATTCCAGTTTCAGAAAGAGGACCTAGAAATTCACTATGTGCATTGCCTTTATTACCAACGTTTGTACTGATATAGGTTTGATATTGAGGCAATTGATAAGGAGCATAAATAAATTGATATGTACCTGGCCCGCTACCCACAATAGGATAATCTTTTGATATACGTATGGCAGATACCCAGCGATTAATTCTTTCAGTATTACTCAAATCTGTAGAGATATTTGTAATAGAACGCACATGCGAACTAGCATTTTTTCTAGATACATTAGTATTTCTTTCCATCTGATACTTAATAGATTGATAATTCATCATAATAGTTGTAGCTACTATAACTAATGCCAATAATATATATCTAAACTTAATTCCTAAAAAAATGATAATACCAACTCCAAGAGCCACAGCTGTACTTACCCAAGCTGCCCTACTAGATGATAGTATTAATGCTAATATTAGTATTAAAAAACATATAAAATACAATATCCTATTATTAAAAATATTTTTAGAATTAAAAGTTTGGAAAAAAGCATAAGGAATCATCAAAGATAATGCAGCTCCATAGATAGTATGGTCTCTATAAAAAGGCTGACATGCTAGGTATGATAATTTAAAATCAAAACCATAAGTAGCATGCTTAATAGTAGATATCACAGCTATAATGACTAGGGAAACCAAAAATAAATTTAAAAAATATTTTTGATATTTAATATCTTTGAAAAACATTGGTACTCCTAAAAAAAATGCTGGAAAAACTAGCCAAGCTCTTGCTAATACAAATTTCCATGACACTAAAGGCATTTGGCTAAAAAATGAAGAAATTATTAACCATATAAAGTAAATAGCAATTGTTATAGTGATAGAATGATTAGAATAACCTATAGGCGAGCTAGTAGAGATAAATCTATATATTGTCAATATTAATAATAAAAATAATATTGGTTCTGATGGTATAGATAAAGCCAAGTTGTAATCAACTAACTCTAAACTTATAGAAAAAGGGATAATTACTGCTAAAGCAAGAAATAATTTTTCGTATGAAAAAAAATAATAAAATAAAAGTAATAGTATAAAAGGTATCAAAACAACAAAATATATCTCAAAACCCATAGCGATAGTATTAACTGCAGCCAAAATAATAGCTGCTAATACTATCCAAAGTATAGTTTTATTTGGTATTAATTTATTTGATTTATTTTTTATCACCCTTAATTATTTTGTCTCTATATTTTTCATAGTTTTCATAAAAAATCAAACAAATAAGAGTTAATATAAAAGCAGATAGAGCAGAAACAACTACTATTAACCATCTCACAGGATATGCTTTGCGATCTGGAGGATACGCATACTCTACAACAAATTTTTGTGGTAAATCACTGAAAGCATCTATCCTAGCCTCGTCATATTTTTGCTGAAACTCAACTAATCTTTTATTTAAAAGTTCTAGTTGATATGTCAATTGTAAATACAAAGATCCATATTTAGTAATAGTATCTAGCTGTGTTTGTAATATTTTGACTGCTTGAAAGTTACCTTTACCTATTTCTCTACCTATAGCTTCGGTCAATCTTTCTACTTGAAGATTATAGTCTCCGATACCTTTTTCATTCAACCATTTGAGTGAATCACTTTTTTGTTGAATTTGTTTTTGAATATCTAAATATGTATTCTCTACTATTCTGAACCCTTCATAAGCTCTCTGACGTTGAATCTTTAATTTTATAGTATCATAAAGCTGTGCTATAGAATTAGCTATTTCTGCTGCTAATACAGGATCCTCATCTCTCACGATAATTTCTACAGATAGATATTCTGTCCTTTTAAATTTAATATTACTTTTATACTTTTCGTATAATTTGGTACGTGCATATTTAGATTCTGGATCTATTTTCCAGTGAGCAGCTAGATTAAATTTTTTAATAATAGTATCCCTCAGGTCATTAGATTTTAAAATTTGTATCATCTGTTGTGCTTGCTCTTCTTCACCAAATTGTAATATATCATCCTTGCCACTCTGAGTAGTGATCAATGCTTTAGATACAGCATTACTCATAGCAGGAAACATAGTTACATTAGCTTGGTATTTCTCTTTTATCAATAGTGAAACTATAGCAGCTATGACTCCAGCCACAAAAGTAGTAATTATCAATATTTTTCGCCATT
>LUZL01000232.1 GCA_001603615.1 Bacteroidales bacterium Bact_20
TCAATTTTTGATATATAATTAAGGAATAGAATGAATCTATAGTCCCATGTTTTCACCTTTTCCCACAAATCTATAAAAGAGATATTTTTTTTGAAAGGAAACCAAAATAATGTAGTGAAAGGATCTGGAATATCTAGATGATCTGTATATTCTAATAATTCGAAATCTCTAATTACAAAATCATAACCATTAGAGTGTATCTCTGGTGCATCAGTGATGCCAAAAACAGAACGAAAGCCTATACCAAATTTCCCTATTTTATTGATATTAGCCAAATGTTGTTTTGTAGATCTACCATAAGTTGTTATTGCTATGAAATCATTATCATTGAAGGGATCTCCATTATGATAAATAGCTATGCCATCTTGATGAAAATGAATTATCATCTCTCCCTGTCTATCTACTCTAGCACAAGCATCCTCGGCATTTTGTACTATCTCATCTAGGAAATGTACTGGATCAGCATATAGAGAAGATAAAATTTCTGCATAACGATTGCCCTTATCTTTATTTGCCTTCACTACCTCTCGTGTCAGAGAAATATATTCTTGTAAATTATTAAATTTTTTGGGCATCTAAAAAAATTTTTATCTTTAGCAAAATTATTAAAAATAAAGGTTTATTTAATAATTATATTTTCTTTTTTTATATTCTATTTCTATTATTGAAAATAAGTTAATTATTGTATGGGAGGCGATCGCTTAGTTTTATCAAAGCATTTGCTGTTGTAGAAACTTTACTTTTTGAGGTAGCTAAGAAATTAATTTATATATTTTCATTAATTTTGGCCTTTTATTTGTAATTATTCATACACAATAAAAAATATTAAAAAATAAGACAAGATGTCAGAAATAGGAGAATTAATGAATAATATTGCTTTTTTTATGGGTGAGAGTGGAGAAGATTTTTTCCCAGTGATATCAGCAGATGATGAGAAACATATTAATAGTGAACGAGTACCCAAAGAGCTGCCAATCATTACATTACGTAATGCTGTTCTTTATCCTGGCAGTATAATGCCTATTACTATTGGCAGAGATAAAAGTTTAAAATTAATAAATGATGTCAGTAAAACAACAAATATAGTAGGTGTCATAGCTCAGAGAGATGCTAATGTAGAAGACCCTGGTTTTGACGATTTATTTGAAATAGGTACTGTGGGCAAAATTATTAAAACATTGCAAATGCCCGATCATACTAAAATGGTGGTGCTGCAAGGTCGTAATAGATTTAGAGTAATAGAGCCAGTGACTACTGAACCATATCATATCGCTAGAGTACAAAAAATCAAACCAGTGTTAGAGCCTGTAGAAAATACAGAGTTTGCAGCTTCTATAGAACTAATAAAAAATTATGCTAAAAAACTTATAAAGCAATCTGCCAATATACCAGATGAGGCTAGCATGGCACTAGAAAATATTCAAAGTCCTGTATATTTGCTATATTTCATTTCTACTAGTTTAAATTTGCCAATAGATAAAAAACAAAGAATTCTAGAGAGTGATGACCCTATAGAGATAGCCAATATTGTTTTAGAAAAATTAGCTAGTGAGATTCAAATATTAGAAATTAAAGAAAAAATAGAAGAACGCGTAAAATCTGACATAGACAAGCAACAAAAAGACTATTTCTTAAATGTACAATTAAAAGCTATACAAGATGAATTAGGTGTATCTACTAATGAGCAAGAGCTGAAAGATTTATACGAAAAGGCTCAAAATAAAAAATGGTCTGAAGAAGTAGCTGAACTTTTTGATAGGGAATTTAAAAAACTACAACGTATGAATCCCGCTGCTGCTGAATATTCTGTTCAGCTAAACTATTTAGAGCTATTAGTAAATTTACCATGGAATGAATATACTACAGATAATTATGATCTGAAAAGAGCACGCAAGGTACTTGATGAGGATCATTACGGTTTAGAAAAAGTAAAAGATAGAATAATAGAATTTTTAGCTGTTACAAAGTTGAATGGTAACATGCGTTCACCAATATTATGTTTGGTAGGACCTCCAGGTGTGGGCAAAACGTCCCTGGGTAAATCTATTGCTAGAGCTCTCGAACGTAAATATATACGTATATCCCTTGGTGGTCTACATGATGAAGCAGAAATCCGAGGCCATAGAAAAACTTATGTGGGTGCTATGCCTGGCAGGATAATCCAAAGTTTGCGAAAAGTACAATCTTCTAATCCTGTATTTATGCTTGATGAAATAGACAAAGTAGGTACCCTTTCTATACAAGGCGATCCACAAGCTGCTCTATTAGAAGTTCTCGATCCAGAGCAAAATACTCATTTCTACGATAATTATTTAGAGACAGAGTATGACCTGTCAAAAGTTATGTTTATAGCTACAGCTAATAATACCGCTAGTATAAACCCTGCACTACTAGATAGGATGGAAATAATAGAACTGCACGGCTATGTGTTGGAGGAAAAATTAGAAATAGCTAAACGTTTTTTAGTACCTAAGCAATTAGAGGAAAATGGTATGGCTAAATCTGGTTTGAAATTTTCTGAAAAATCTCTTAAAGAAATTATAGATAATTACACTAGAGAGAGTGGTGTGAGAGCCTTAGAGAAACGCATAGCTAAAATTATTCGTAATAAAGCAGTAGATTATGCATCTAATAAGTTGAAAAAGACCATATTATCAGCAGATGATATTAGAGAAATACTAGGTGTACCAATTTTTAAACGTGAGAAAGCTCTCAATGAGCCTATGGTAGGGGTAGTACTAGGATTAGCATGGACACCAGTAGGTGGCGAGATCCTTTTCATAGAAGCATCTACTCATAAAGGTGATGGCAGGTTATCTATGACTGGTAATCTAGGCGATGTGATGAAAGAATCTGCTACTTTAGCTTATGAGTTTATCAAAGCTAATGCTAAATTGCTCAATATGGATGAGGATTTTTATCAAAAAATCAATATACACATTCATGTGCCCGAAGGTGCTATCCCTAAAGATGGTCCCTCTGCTGGTGTAACAATGCTGACAGCTATGACTAGTGTTTTACTCAATAAACCAGTACGTAATGATATAGCTATGACTGGTGAAATAACACTTCGTGGAAAAGTTTTACCTGTGGGTGGCATTAAAGAAAAAATACTTGCTGCATCTAGAGCTGGCATCAAAAATATAATCTTGCCCGCTGATAATATGGCAGACTTCTATGATATAGAAAAACACTACACCAAAGATCTACATCCTATCTTTGTAGAGAATATGATAGATGTATTAAAAGAGGTGATAGTAAATAATTAACTATTTAGCTGCGATACATTCTATTTCTACTTTTGCATGCAGGGGTAATTGAACTACTCCAAATGCAGCTCTTGCTGGTTTGTTGTTAGTAAAAAATTCTCCATATACTTCATTCATTGCTGCGAAGTCATTCATATCTGCCATTAATACAGTACACTTAATAACATCGTCTAGTGTATAACCCGCAGATTCTAAAATAGCTGTGATATTTTGCAAAACTCTACGCGTTTGTACTTTTATATCACCATCTACTATAGTCCCTGTGGATGGATCTATCGGTATTTGTCCTGATACAAATAATAACCCATTATATTCTATAGCTTGACTATATGGACCTATAGCCTTAGGTGCTTGATCTGTAGAAATAACTTTTTTCATTTTTTTTGATTTATTGGCAAATTTATAAATAAAAATGAAATCATTAAGGTAAATAAAAAATTATGATAAAATCAATGGCAAATTTTATCATATGAAACTTTAGCATCTTTATACTCTAATTTCACAGCTTGTTGGAGATCAGCACATGCACTAGCTCTATCTCCATTAATATCCCACACTATTGCTCTATAATAATAAGCTCTGCCACTAGGATCGAGCTTAATAGCAGTATTTAAATTTTCTAAAGCTTGAGAATACAATTTTTTATTTATGTAATAAATACCAAGCTCTTCATATGCCAGAGCATTTTTAGAATTTAAATAAATAGCTCTACGAATATCATTTAGTGGATCTTTATCAATAAGTCTTTTTGCCATAGCCCTATATAAATATGCTGAATCATAATTTGGTCTTAGAGAAATAGCTGTATTAAGAGAATTAATGGCAGATTCGTAATATTTCTGATCTATTAGTATTTTACCTAAAAGCATATGATAGTAAGAGTTTTTTTGCTCATAATTTTTGATTAATAATTCTAAAGCGTGCTGTGCTTCTGCTAATTTATTTTCTTTTAATGCCATATCTAAGTATGTAGCTAGCATTTCTTGAGTATGAAAATTATTATTTATAGCCATAGAGTAATCTATGAATGCTTCATTATTTTTCATAAGTTCTAGATTAATATTGCCTTTTAGTGCATAAGCTTCACCAATTAAATTTCCTTTATTTATTAAAGTATTACAGTCTTTTATAGCATTATCATATTGATTTAAATTTTTATAAATGTAAGCTCTTTTCAAAAGATAATCATATTCATTAGGTCGTTCTGAGATTAAAAAATTAATTTCATTGAGTGCATTATTAAAGTCCTTTAGATAAATATAAGCTTCCACTATTAATGAGTGAGCAGGATAAAAATATTTATTCTGCGAAATGACTTCTTTGAGATCATTAATAGCTTCTCTATACATTTTATCATTAATATAAAGCTCAGCTCTCATATATAGAGCTGGAGCATAGTCCTTTTTAATAGTTAGAACTTGATTTATTTGATTTAGAGCTTCTTTTTTGTTATTCATTGATAGATAACAATCAGCTTTAGCTAGATAAGCATCATAATAGAATTTATTCAAAGAAATAGCTTTATCATAATATACTAAAGCTTGTTTGCAATTATTGTTTTCAGATGCACTTTTTCCTAACACCATAAAATCATATGCTGATTGTTGAGAAAAAATATTGACTATTATTAAAAAGAACACTATAATAAAAGCAAAAAATTTTTCCATATAAAAATTGAATTATTGAGCAAAATTAAAACAATATATATAAATTTTTATAAATAAATGATTATTATTTATGAATTTTAAATTATTTTTGCATAAAAATATTAATTATGGCTGTAATTGAAAAAATTAGAAAGAGATCATTATTGTTATTAATAGCAATAGGTGGCGCAATGGTACTTTTCATATTAAGTGATTTACTATGGAAGGGTGGAGGCAGACGTAGGATAGAACCTATAGCTAAAATATCTAATGAGGCTGTTAGCTATCAAGAGTTTGATTATAAAATTGCTGAACAAGAGACATTTATAAAATTACAATATGGAGATAATTATAATTTCACTTCCGAAGAGAGACATCAAATATATAATTTTGTTCTAGAGCAATTGATTAATGAAAAAATTATTGATAAAGAATTTAAAAAAGCTAATATTAGTATTAGTGATGCAG
>LUZL01000233.1 GCA_001603615.1 Bacteroidales bacterium Bact_20
AGTGTTTTAGTTAAAATAATATTTCTTATTTTCAGTTTTATTTGATTTATACAAATTAATTATCCATCCTATTTTAAAGCCATAAATAATATCTATATGAGTGCCATTATCAGGACCTTGAATAGGAAATAAATAATCTCGTCTAGACTGAGTAAAAGCAAATAAACAATCAAAGCCAGCAGTTAATTTAATGATTTTTTGATTGGCATGAAATACATAACCTACATATAAATAGCCTGCAGGACCATTTCTCAGATAATCATATCCTTTAGCATAATCACCTAAAATCTGTGGTGCAACATTTTCACGATTTTCTATTCTAATTTTATGTTGTAAAAAACCACCTCCTCCTAAGACTTGGATACCAGAATAATATTTCGTGGGTAATTGAAACTGATACCCAGCTTTAGCAATTAATGAAAACCCACGCTCAAAGGTAAAAACCTCAGCATACATGCCATTCTGATCTAGAATAAATCCATCAAATGTAGAGATACCTTTGAAAATGGAATCTTCTATTTTCACATTATTTCCGAAAATATAGTTGTAATCCAAAGCAAATAATACATTTTTAGAAGTTTTGTATGAAAGTTCTGCCCCTACACCACTATTATTACCATATCTAGCTTTCATATCTATGGCTGGAAAGTCAAAACTATAATGTGCTATCAGTGAAAGTGTTTTTGTAGAATCTATAAATTTTTGCGCAAACGATAATATAGTAGTTAACAAAAATATATTAATGAATAAAATTTTTTTCATTTTTTATAATATTTATCTGGTATTAGGTAATTTTTTACATAATCATTAATACCATCTTCTAGGGAATAAAACGTATTATTATATCCAATATTATATAATTTAGACATATTAGCTTCAGTGAAGTATTGATATTTATCTCTAATGTCTTCTGGCATATCTATAAATTCTATATTCTCTGGGATATTCATAGCAGTAAAAATTGATTTTCCTAAGTCTATGAATGAACGTGCTTTTCCAGTACCTAAATTATATATTGAATTATTGGGTCGGTGCTCTATAAACCATAACAATACTTTAATGACATCTTTCACATATACAAAATCTCTCTTTTGCTCACCGTCTTTGTAATCTGGTCTATGAGATTTGAAAAGTTTCATTTTCCCTTCATCTTTTATTTGGTTATATCCATGAAAAACTACTGAAGCCATTCTCTTTTTGTGATATTCATTAGGTCCATAAACATTGAAAAATTTAAAACCTGCCCAATGTTTGGGTTTATTTACTTGTTTTATAGCCCATTTATCAAATTCATTTTTACTAAGTCCATAAGGATTCAATGGTTTTAATTTATCTATTAAATCTAAATCATCATTGTAACCTAAAGAGCCATCTCCATAAGTAGCTGCAGATGATGCATAATACAAATCTATTCCATTATTAGAGCATATATTCCAAATATTTTTAGAATAATTTAAATTAAGTTTTTCTAAAATGCTGTAATCAAATTCAGTAGTATCTGTACGTGCACCTAGATGTATCACAGCATCTACATCATTATGATATTTTTCTAACCAATTTATAAATTGCTCGCGTTCTATTCTATCATATGGTAATGAATCATAATTAGAAAGTTTCTCTTTTTTAGTAAAATCATCTACTATAATAACATTATCTAACTCATTTATATTCAGATAATTAGCTAACACACTACCTATAAAACCTGCTGCTCCAGTAACTACGATAAATTTAGACATAAAATATTATATTTTTTGAAAAATTAAAATAAAATAGTAAAAAACAGTAAAAAAATAAAAAATTTAACCTTTGTAAGTATTGATATTTACTTCACCTTTTAGAAAAGCTATACCATATGAAGCTAAAGCAGACATTTCATCTTCACCAGGATAAACAAAGATAGGAGCTAAGAATGATACATATTCTTTTATCCAATTGACAAAAATTTTATCATAAGCTATGCCACCAGTTAGCAGTATAGCATCTATATTACCTTTTAGCACTGCAGCACAAGCACCTATCTCTTTAGCTACTTGATAAGCCATAGCTTTATAAATAAGTGTGGCATATTGGTCACCCTCAAGCACCATTTTTTCTACTAATAAAGCATCATTGGTGTTCAGATAAGATACAAAACCACCTTTGCCAGTGATCATTTTTTTAATTTCTTCTTTAGTATAGTTACCACTGAAGCATATATCTACTACTTGACCTGCTGTAAGTGTACCACTACGCTCTGGCGAGAAAGGACCTTCGCCGTTTAGAGCATCATTTACATCAATTACTTTGCCTTTACAATGAGCACCTACACTAATGCCACCACCTAGATGAACAACAATGAGATTTAAATCTTCATAATTTTTGCCTTGTGCTTTAGCATGAGTTTTAGCAATTGCTTTTTGATTGAGTGCATGAAATACGCTAATTCGTTTAAATAGCTTATGCCCAGCTATGCGAGCTACATCTTGTAATTCATCTACTACTACTGGATCAGCAATGAATGCTTTAGAACCTGGAATAGACTTAGCGATATCATTAGCTATAAGTGCACCGAGATTGCTAGCATGTTCTCCATTAATACTTTTACTTAAATGCTCTATCATCAGCTCATTAACTTCATACATACCTGATGGGATAGGATTTAGTAAACCACCTCGCCCCATGATTACTTTTATTTGATTTAAATCGAAATTATTATTATTAAGTTCTTTAATAATAATTTCTTTTCTAAATGAGAATTGATCAGTAATTTTAGAAAATGGTGCTAGCTCTTCGGCAGAATGTTTAATATTATTTTGATAAATTTTATTTCCCTCATCATCAAATATTGCTATTTTAGTAGAAGTAGAACCTGGATTAATAACTAAAATCAAATTTTTATTCATAATAAATTATTTTTCAGCCATTAAACAAGCAAGAGCTATAGAGTAGGTTTTTGTCAAACTACTATCGCCACGAGATGTTAATATAGAAGGGGCACTAGCTCCCATCACATTAGCAGCAAGTTCACCATGAGCTATCTTGGTACAAGTTTTAAAAAATGTATTAGCAGCTTCTATACATGGGAATAAAAGACAATCTGCATCACCTGCTACGGGACTTTCTAATTTTTTAATTTGAGCACTTTCCATATCAATAGCTACATCTAGAGCCATTGGTCCATCAATAAGAGCTCCTTTTATTTGACCACGTTCAGCCATTTTGCTTAATAGAGCAGCTTCTGCACTAGAAGGTATTGTAGGTAATACTTGTTCTGAAGGAGCTATAGCAGCTATTTTTGGTTGTTCTATACCAAGCTTATGAGCCACTTGGATTAAATAATTTGTCATTGCTATTTTTTGATCTAGCGTAGGTGCTGGGATAATAGCTACATCACTCACTATTAGTAATTTATGATAATTTGGAACTTCTATTACGGTCACATGACTAAGAACACCCTTAGGTGGCATGATACCACGTTCTTTATCTAATATTGCTTTAGCATATTTATCTGAAGTCACTGTACCTTTCATCAATACATCAGCTTCACCATTTCTAATAAGCTCTACAGCTTTGCAGGCAGCTTTCATATCATTAGATTCTTGTATGATAGCGTATTTGGATATGTCAATGCCATTTTTATCTGCTAAGTCTTTGATACATTTCTCATCACCTACCAAAATAGGTATTATGAAACCTAATTTATATGCATTGTTTACTGCTTCTAATGTATGAGAATCTGCTGCATATGCTACTGCTACTCTTTTGGGCTTTTGATTTTGTACCGTTTTAACGATATCTTCTAATTTTTGAATTATCATAATCTTTTTTTGCAAAAATAGAAAAAATTTTTTGGAAAAATAAGATTTTACTTCTAATTTTTTTTTTAACTTTTATTGTTTCAAATTTAATAATTAAATCTGAAGAGTATTGATAAAACC
>LUZL01000234.1 GCA_001603615.1 Bacteroidales bacterium Bact_20
TTGTGTTTTTTGAAATGTTTGTGCAGCAAAATTAATATCACCTATACACCATAGTCGTATAATAATCAATTACTTACGAACATATTCATTTGTAAATATTTGTAAACAATATACAAAAATTCAATTTTATGTTTTTTCTATTTACTAAAAAACAAATGAAACATTAACAAAATTGATATATAGAAAAATATATAATGCATAAATATTAATTTACACACTGATCAAAAATACCAATGTTTAATAAAAAATTTTTAATTATTTTTGCTATCAGATAAAAAATATTAAATATGAAAACCTTTAGTAAAATTTTAACAATCTTAATATTAATAAATTGCATTATGAGTTGTAAACAATCCAAAAATCCTTTATTAGAAGAGTGGGATACTCCATATAATACTCCACCATTTGATAAAATTCGTGCTGAGCATTTCAAACCAGCTATTATAGAAGCTATCAAATTACATAATGAAGAAATTGAAAAAATTATTACAGATAAAAATGATCCTACATTTGAAAACTGCATAGTCAGATTAGATAATTCTGGTGAAAAACTTTATGAGATTACACTTATTTTATCTAATTTGATTGAAGCAACTTATAATGACACTTTAGAGCAAATCTCTCAAGAAATGTTTCCATTGTTATCTAAACACAGTGATGAAATATTATTAAATGATAAACTTTTTCAAAAAATAAAATTTTTACATGATAATATAAATGATTTGGAATTAAATGATGAGCAAAAAAGAACATTAGAATTATATTACAGAGATTTTGTGAGAGCGGGTGCTTTGCTAAACGATGCTGATAAAGAAAAGCTAAAAGAAATAAATCAGAGATTATCAGTTTTGACACTTAATTTTGGATTTAATGTACAGAAAGATAACAATAATAACATATTGGTAATAGATAATAAAGACGATCTAAAGGGCATGCCAGAAAGTCTCATAGCTACTGGTGAAAAAATAGCTAAAGAACGTAATATGACAGGCAAATGGGTTTATACTACTGACAAAGCCGTTATGATACCTTTTTTGCAATATTGCCCAAATCGTGAATTGAGAAAGAAACTTTATGACATGTATCTAATGCGTGGCGATAATGATAACGAAAATGATAATAAAAATTTAATCAAAGAAATTCTAGATTTACGTATTCAGAAAGCTAATTTATTAGGTTATGACACTTATGCAGATTATGTTTTAGAAGATAGAATGGCTAAAAATCCAAATAATGTATTTAATTTACTTGATCAAATATGGATCCCCAGCATCGCTAAAGCTAAAATAGAACGTGATGAAATGCAAAAAATTATTAATAATGAAGGTGATACTTTTAAATTAAAATATTATGACTGGTGGTATTATGCTGAAAAAATTCGTAATCAAAAATATGCTTTAGATGAGGAAAATCTCAAACCATATTTTAGCTTAAATGCTGTTAGAGATGCAGTTTTTACTTTATCTAATAAATTATATGGTATTAGTTTTAAAAAATTAGACAATATATCTGTTTATCATCCAGATGTAGAAGTTTATGAGGTATCAGAAGAAGATGGTTCTCACCTTGCAATTTTATACATTGATTATTATACAAGAGATAATAAACAAGGTGGAGCATGGGCAACAAGCTTTAGAGATCAATATCGCAAAAATGACAAGAACATCACACCATTAGTAAGCATAGTATTTAATTTTCCTCAACCTGTAGGAGATAATCCTAGCCTATTATCAATGGATGAAGTAGAAACTTTCTTTCATGAATTTGGTCACGCTCTGCATGCTTTCTTTTCTGATGTTACTTACAAAAGATTATCTGGTTATGTACCTAGAGATTTCGTAGAGCTACCTTCTCAAATATTAGAACATTGGGCTTTTGAGCCACAAATGTTAAAAATTTATGCTAAGCATTATAAAACTAATGAAATAATACCTGATAGCTTAATAGAAAAAATTAAAAACTCAAAATATTTTAATCAAGGTTTTGCTAAAACAGAGTTTTTAGCAGCATCATATCTGGATATGGACTACCATATTTTGACAGATATAAATAATTTAGACATTAGAGCTTTTGAGCAGGCTTCCATGGATAAAATCGGTTTAATCCCTGAGATAAAACCTCGCTATCGCTCTACCTACTTTAATCATATTTTTTCTGGCGGATATGCTGCTGGATATTATAGTTACTTATGGAGTGAAGTATTAGATTGTGATGCATATTATGCTTTTGTAGAATCAGGTGATATTTTTAATAAAGAAGTTGCTAATAAATTTAGACAAAATATTTTAGCTCCTGGTGGTAAAAAAGAAGCAGATCAAATGTATAGAGATTTTCGTGGTAAAGATCCAGATATTAAATATCTACTAGAAGATTTAGGATTTTAGTTTAATAAAATGATTAAAAAAAATATTTTAATTACTAAAAACGAAAATAAAAATAAAGAAAAAATTTATCTCATTCAATGGCATTTGATTGACTATAAAGCAGCTATAATTTTACAAAATCTTCTAGAAACTAAAATAATACAACAACCATATTTAAGGTTGACGATAAAAAACAAAATTATAGATTTCCCAATATTTTCATTTTTATATAAAGATGATGAATATTATTTTATATCAAACTACGTAGATAATGATTATTTACATCCAGAATTGAAAGGAATAGATTATATTTTATTACCTAATAATGATATAGATGATGATAGTTGGAGTGATCTCTATCGCACAATAAAAAATATAACAACAGTTTCAGGTATATATTCTGGGAATGAAAAGACAGTAAAATTTGTTTATCAATTAAGAGAGCAGATGCAATTTTACAAAATATAGATTTTTAAAAGATTAGTTTAATTAATTTTTCATTACTGAACAAATAATAATAAATAAAGAGCATATTTTAAAAAAATATGCTCTTTATTTATACATATTTTTTATAAACTTAATAACCTTTTAGAGCTTCTACTCCGTTTGCTATTTCTATTAACTCTTTAGTGATAGCATCTTGGCGTGCCTTGTTATACTCTAATTTCAAATCTTTCAATAGTTCATTAGCATTATCTGTGGCTTTGCTCATAGCAGTCATTCTAGCACCATGTTCACTTACAGAAGAGTCCAAAAATATTTGATATACACTCGTATATAAATATTTGGGCAAAAGTATCTTAACGAATTCTTTTCTTTCGGGTTCTAGTATATATAAGTTATTGTTTTTAGTTTCATTTTTAAAGGTTAGAGGTAAAAACTGGTAAGTATTCACATATTGCTGAGCAGCATTTTTAAATTTATTGTGTATAAAAACAATCTTTCTATATTTCATTGCCAAAAAATCTTTTACCCACTCTTGAGATAATTCTTTAATATTATCGTAATCTAGTTTATCTATGAGCTCATCATATTGAGCTACAATTGGGTAATTTTTTTTCTTTATACCATCAAAAACTTTTTTTCCAATAGTTATTATCTCTAGATTATTTCTTTCTTCGTTTGTCAGGTTATTCACGTAATTATTAACTTCTCTTACAATATTTGAGTTAAAAGTACCACACAAGCCCCTATTAGACGAGAAAGCAACTAGTAAGATTTTGCCTTCACTACGTTCATTAAAAAAATTAGATAGTGATACATCATCCTCATCATAAACTAATTGAAGAAAATCATTTAATACATTTGAATATTGTCTAAGATGTATGATTTTATCCTGTATTCGTCTAAGTTTAGCAGCAGAGACTAATTTCATAGCTTGAGTAATCTGCTGTGTGGATTCTATGGATTTAATACGTGTCTTAATAGCCTTTAATGTAGCCATAGCTTATTTTTTTTCTTCAAATTGTTTAGATACTTCTTTAGCCAGTTCTGCCAATTTAGTTTCTATTTCTTCATTTATTATTCCTTGTTTTAAAGATTCTAGCACTTCTGGATGAAGTGATTCTAGTTTATGAAGATAAGTATCTTCGAAATTTCTAACTTTATTTACTGGGACATTTCTTATCAAGCCTCTAGTACCTACAAACATTATTGCAATTTGTTTCTCAACAGGCATTGGTGAATATTGTGGTTGTTTTAGAAGTTCTACATTACGAGAACCTTTTTCTAATACTGCCATAGTAGCTGCGTCTAGGTCACTACCAAATTTTGTAAAAGCCTCTAACTCTCTATATTGAGCTTGATCTATTTTCAGAGTTCCAGCTACTTTTTTCATAGCTTTTAGCTGAGCATTACCACCTACTCTACTCACAGATATACCTACATTAATAGCAGGACGTATGCCGGCGTTGAATAAATCTGTTTCCAAGAAAATTTGTCCATCAGTGATAGAAATCACATTAGTTGGAATATATGCAGACACATCACCAGCTTGAGTTTCTATTATAGGTAGAGCTGTTAATGAGCCACCACCTTTTACTTTATCTTTGATACTTTCTGGGAGATCGTTCATTTGTTTAGCTACTTCATCATTCCTAATAATTTTTGCAGCACGTTCTAGTAGTCTAGAATGCAAATAAAAGATATCTCCTGGGTAGGCTTCACGTCCAGGGGGGCGACGAAGTAGTAATGATACTTCTCTATAAGACACTGCTTGCTTAGACAAATCATCATAAACTACCAAAGCATCTCTACCAGTATCACGAAAATATTCTCCAATAGCTGCACCAGCATATGGAGCGTATAACCTATATGCTGCAGGATCTGATGCTGGAGCTGATATGACAACTGTATAAGGCATAGCTCCTTTATCTTCTAAGATCTTAACTGTTTGTGCAACAGTACTACTTTTTTGACCTACAGCTACATATATACAATATACTGGTTTGCCTTTTTCATAATTTTCTTTTTGATTAATTATGGTATCAATAACAATAGCAGTTTTACCAGTTTGTCTATCGCCAATAATTAATTCACGCTGTCCACGACCTATAGGTATCATAGCATCTATAGCTTTAATACCAGTTTGTAGAGGTACATTTACAGGTTCACGATAAATAACTCCAGGTGCTATTCTTTCTAATGGCATCTCAAAAAGTTCACCTTCTATAGGTCCTTTACCATCTATTGGCTCTCCTAGAGTATTAATTACTCTACCTAGCAACCCTTCACCTGCCATTATTGAAGCTATCAGATTTAGTCTCTTTACTTTATCACCTTCTTTTATTTCGCTGATTTCACCTAATATTACAATACCCACATTGTCTATCTCTAAATTAAGCACTATCCCTTTAATACCAGATTTGATAAATTCCACCATTTCTCCTGACTGCACTTTGCCTAATCCATATACACGAGCTATACCATCACCTACTTGTAAAACTGTACCTATTTCTTCTAGATTGCTCTCTAGATCTAGTCCAGCTATTTCTTGACGAATAAGTGCTATAACTTCTGAAGGCCTTATTTCTGACATATTTATTATTTTTTAATATTTATAATTTGATTAAAATTTCTAATTTTATTGATCGTATTTACTATGCTAATATTTCTTTTCATATTCTTTTCTCATTATTTGCTTACGAGCTTGTATAAACTTAGTCCTCAAGCTTTTATCTATCATATAATCATAAAAATTAACTATAAATCCTCCAAGTATTTCTTTGTCAATATTTTCTCTAAATTTCATAGATTTATTAGGGAAAAAATTATTAATTTTAGATTCTAATTTTTTTAAAAGTTGATCATCAAAGGGTTGAGCAGTAGTTATTGTGACATTTAAAATATTATTAGCTTCATTAAATAATTCCTCATATGCATATGCTATATCTTGAAAAATCACTATTCTAGATTTTCTCAACAATAAATTTAAAAATTTAAAAGTCAAAGGTTGAATATATTCTGAGAAAATATTTGAAAATAATTTCTCTTTTTTATCTTGTCTAATAACGGGACTCTGCAATACAATACGTAGATCACTATTTTCACTCAATATTTTGTTTATCAATAAAAGATCATGATATACAAGATCTGAAATACCTTGTTCCATAGCCAGATCTAATAGAGATTTTGCATATCGTTGAGCTACATTCATAATATTCTAATTAAAAGTGATATTTTCTATTTGTTCTTCAATGATTTTTTTACTTACATCTGGATTTTGAAGCTCATGTTCTAATACTTTTTGAGCAATATTCAAAGAAATGTCTGCTATTTCAACTCTAATTTCTTCAATAGCTCTTAGTTTTTCATTTATAATTTCTTGTCTAGCATTCTCTAATATATTATCAGCTTCTTTGCGAGCTTGTTCCTGAGCTTGAGCTATTAATTTATCTTTTATTTGTCTAGCTTCTGCTAAAATAGCATCGCGCTCTTCTTTAGCCTTTTGCAATAAAATTTCATTTTGAGCTTGCATTTCTGCCATTTCTTTTCGTACTTTCTCAGCTTGTTCTAGTGCATTTGCAATAGTCTCTTCACGTTTTTTTAAAGCATTAATAATTGGTTTCCATGCGAATTTTCTTAGAACAAGAAAAACTAACAAAAATGTAATCGTTGTCCAGAATACTAAACCAAAACTTGGATTTATTAACATAGATTTTAATTTTTATTTTAAAAAAATAAATCTTTGCGAGGTGAATTAACACCTCGCAAAGTAATTATTTACTTAATAAGTGCTACCACCACTCCGAAAAGTGATACACCTTCTATAAGAGCACAAGCAATAATCATTGCAGTTTGGATTTTATTAGATGCTTCAGGTTGGCGAGCTATACCATCCATAGCATGTTTACCAATTGTACCAATACCATAGGCACAGCCTATTACTACTAATCCTGCTCCAATACTTGATAAAGATATCATAATTTTATATTTTTGGGGTTATTAATTCTCATGATGTTGCGGCATTGCTAATCCAATAAATAAAGAAGTTAAAATAGTAAATATATATGCTTGCAGAAAAGCTACCAATAGTTCAATAAAATACATAAAAAAGTCTAATAAAATAGATACAGGAGCCATAGCTACTGAACCAATAATAAATGTTACAGATATTATACTTAAGATTATTATATGTCCAGCAGTAATATTTGCAAAAAGACGTACCATCAATGCAAAAGGTTTTGTAAACATTCCAATAATCTCTGTAGGTATCAGAATGGGATATAGCCACACAGGTGCATTAGGATTAGCAAATATCTCTCTCCAATAATGTTTATTACCACTGAAATTAATTACTATTAAAGCTATTAAGGCTAATGTCATGGTAACTGCAATATTTCCCGATACATTTGCTCCAAATGGGAAAAATGGTATTATACCCATTATATTATTTATTAATATGAAAAGAAATAAAGTAAGCAAATAAGGCACGTAGTTCCAATATTTATTTTTTGGTAATGTATCTTTTGCTATGCCATTAATAATAAAATCAAATACCATATCCATCAATGCTTGAAATCCTTTAGGTGCTTTATCAGGATTCTTCTTATATTTTTTCCCTACAGGTATTAAAAGAGCACATAATATAATAGCAGATAAAAATAGTGAAAATACATTTTTAGTAATAGAGATATCTATTAATGAAGCATTTTCTAAGATATTACCTTCATCATCTATTTTAACTATTCTACCAGCTTTAGAACCTTCGTCTGCTATTTTATAACTTAAATATGGTTGATGACCATGATGAAATTTTGCTGATGAAAAAATAACTAATTTACCATTGTCTATCAGTATTACTGGTAAAGGCAGAGAAATGTGTTTCTCTCCAATCGTAATTATATGAAACTCGTAAGAATCAAGTATATGATCAAAAACAGCATCCATTATCTCTTCTGTAGATAGCTTTTCTGAATCTACTGCTTTAGTGGAGTCAGCACTATCACTAGCATATATGCTTGTTATAAACATAAATATAGAGAGCAAAATGGCTAAGCGAATTTTCATTTCATTAACTTTATTGCAAAGTAAATAATTTTTATTTATAAAATAAATAAATTTTTAAAAAATTTTTTAATTATTACTTGGATAATAATAGTTATATAAAATATTAAAGCTCAGAACATATTATTCTGAGCTTTAATAATATTTTATAAGTTCTATTAGAATTATTTATAGATATATAATGGTTTAATATAGATATTGTCATTAGTCTTGATCACTATTTGATAAATACCATTAGCTAAATTATAAACATTTACAAAATTATCTTGCACACAGCTAGCAACTAATTGTCCTAAATTATTTATAATTTTTATCTCTAAAATAGGTTTATTAGCTTGCACATACACCATGTCTTGTGCAGGATTAGGATATATTAATATTTCATCATCAGCATAATCATTTATTCCTACATTATTTATAGTTATCTGATTAGAAGGCAAAGAATGACATCCATTGATAGTAACTATGGTATGATAAGTACCATTATCAGTAACTATATAAGTTTGATTGATAGCCCCTGTAATAGGATTATTATTTTGGTACCATTGATTACCAGTAGGAGCATTTGATTGCAATATAATAGGATTATTGCTAATTTGAGAAATAGTAGGTGTAGGAGGAATAGGATTAGAAAGTACAGTTAAAATATTACTTATCACACTACCACAATTGTTAGACACTTGTGCTCTAAAGTAAACATTACCAGTAGTGGTAACAGAATAATTAAATGGAGAAATATTGGCACTAGGGATATTAAACCAACTTATACCATCGTTAGACATCTGCCATTGTAAAATATCATTAATTGAAAAATCTGCTAATGACAAAATAACTAAATCATTTTGACAAATTATATTAGTATTTATGGATGCTGTACCTATATTAGGTGGTTGAATTACGCTTACATAAATTGTAGCAGACGAAGAACATCCATTTGTGGTACCAGTAACTGAATATACTGTTGAAGTAGAAGGCATTATATTTACAGAAGAGTTAGTACCCAATCCATGAGACCAGTAATAGCTTGCAGCACCAGACACATTCAGAATAGTAGAATTTCCTAAACATAACTCATTAGGTGCAGCGGTAG
>LUZL01000235.1 GCA_001603615.1 Bacteroidales bacterium Bact_20
AAAGATTTTATAAAATTATAGTATAATTTTTTTTACAAAATAAAGAATTATTTATAAAATAAAAGGGAAAAATGAAAAAAAATAGGGTAGGGAAGGGTAGGGGATAAATAAAAGATTAATCTTTTAAAATTAATATTGGATTTAATCTTAACTCTATGTAAACATACCATGCCCGCCTGTCTGATGACGCTAGATTAAGCATCCTACCTATATCCTCAATTAGCTTTTTTAATAAATATTTATGTTTTATAACATACCACATTATGTAGCTCTGCAAATACTTGGTAGCTACTCCTCTGAATTTACCATTTATCCAATCTACAAATATACCTGTATGCTTATCTATAGCTGATAATCCATATAAATCATCTTTTTTCTTTTTATTATTTACTACAGCCTTTCGCTTATGGTCTGCAATATTAGCTTTTTGCACTTCTTCATCACCATCATTACATATTACTCCATTCTTAGATACTTTATTATTTAAAACTTTCTCTATCTGCGATTGTCTCACCTTTTTAAATCCTACTACATTAAACAACATATTACCACTTCTATCTTGAGTAGTTAATACAGCTACTTTTTGGAGCCTTCTCACTCGAGCAATCAATCTATCTATAGCATTTCTGTTTCTTCTGCCTTTCTCTGAATATTCCATCAGCAACTGCTTTAGTTCTATTATCCCAAAAAAGTTAACATTATTATCAAAACTTCTAAGGGCAGCAAGTATTCTATGTCTCCAAGCGAAGCTTGTAGGCAAGCTAATGCCTACCTCATCAGCACATTGTTGCAAAGTTTTTTCTTGGAGCATACATTGAATGTAAGCAAGCATTTTTTCTCGTTTTTGAATGTGATATACGAAGGTGCCTGTAGTTACTCTAAAGTTTCTGCCACAATCTTTACAGATGTATAACTGTTGATCTTGCTGTTTACCGTTTTTAATGATGTTACTACTTTCACAATCTGGACAGAGGGGAGCAGCACTTAGAGTTTTTACCTCTTGATAATCTACAGCATCGGCTTCTTTTTGCAGTAGTAAATTGTAAAGATTATCTAAATATGCCAGGTTCTCCTGTTTGCCCATTGATATGTAATTTTCTATGTCGTCTATTATCTGCTTCATAATCGTAATATTTTTTTGACAAAGATATAAATTTTAAAAATTTATCCAATATAAATTTAAAAATATTTATTATTTTTTACATTTTAAAAAGTTTTTATTAAACTTTTTAAAATACCAAATCTAAAAACATCATTAATACAAATCCTGCTAAAGTAGATAATGTGGCTAACTCATTGTGTTGATTATTCTGCGATTCTGGTAGTAATTCTTCTATTACTACAAATATCATTGCTCCTGCTGCAAAAGATAATGCGTATGGTAATAATCCTTGTATAAAATACACAGCTACAAAGCCAATAATTGCTGATAAAAATTCTACAAATCCAGATAATTGCCCTATAGCAAAAGATTTCCATTTGCTATTACCTTCTTTTAATAATGGGAAGGATACTGCTAGCCCTTCGGGAAAATCTTGTATGGCTATACCTATAGTTAATGATATAGCACCTGCTAACCCAACAATGTTATTAGCTTCTATTGATGCAAATGCTACTCCTACAGCTAGTCCCTCTGGAATGTTATGAATAATAATGGCTAATACTAAAAGTGTACTTCTTTTTAATTTACTTTTACTTCCTTCTATATATGGTTTATTCCCCATTGCATGTAGATGCGGTATAGATAGATCTAAAACTTTTATGAATGCTACTCCACATATAAATCCTATGACTGGTGCTATCCATACTATTTGTCCTTGTGTACTTACTATTTCTATTGCTGGTAATAGCAATGAAAAAAAACTAGCAGATAGCATTAATCCTGCTGCAAAACCAAGTGAAATATCCAATATTTTTCTTTGTGGTGATCTTATAAAAAAAACTGATGCAGCACCTAAAGATGTGCCAAGCCATACGAATAGTCCACCTAAACAAACAAGTATAAAAGGTGATAATCCTAGTAAATATTCCACAATATTTAAATTATTGTTTCTATTATTTTACGATCTATTTTATGATAAAATCTAGATTCTATTTTATCTCTATATTCTGTATATTCTTTGTATGCTTCGTCAAATTTCAATCTAGCTTCTATGACTTCGTTATAATTGCCAAGTAACCCCATCACTAATTCACATATTTCTCTAACTGCATTTCTATTGCCTGTATTTGCTGTTATGTAATCTATTAGTTCGTTATCTCTGACGTACATTTCAAATAGTGGGCTTGCACTACGTCTTACTAAAAAAGAAGTTCCCACTAAATCAGCAGCAGACACATCCAATACATCATCCATAACAAACATTATTTGTGAAGGTTTAATATTAAATTGTTCATTTACATGTTGCACTGCTTCTCTAGTATATTTAAATGTAAAATATACTGCGTCGAAATGTTCTCTCTTTGCTAATTGAAAAGCAGATTCATTTACTTGATCTGTGATAATTCCGATAAATGGTACTTTATTACTAATTCTATATAATGCAAATCTTAAAAGGTTTATGCCCAAACTATCTATTTCATTATATGAGCTGGGAAACTCTACACCCTTTTCACCGCTATTAAATACTCCATCCCAGTCTAAAAATATTGCTTGTGTGTTTTCAAGTTTTTTTGCTAATTTATTAGCGGGGGTTAGAAATGAACCACCCAAGTTTTCAAATATTTCAGAAATTTTATTAGTATCCATAAAAAAATTTTTGTCAAAATTATAAATTTTTTAATCATTCAGCAATCATTTTTTTGTTTTAATTTTTTTAAAAATTTTTAAGTTTGCAAAAAAATCAATGTCAAATTCTCCTTTACAAAATATTTTATCAGAATTTCAAGTATTATTATGTTCTAATAGTCCTCGCAGAAAGCAATTACTAACTGGTATGGGAGTAGATTTTATTTTAGTGAACAATGATTTTGATGAAAAAGTAAATACTAACTTACCTCCACAAGATTTAGTTATTAATTTAAGTGAAGGTAAAAGTTTAGCATATAATAAATTAGCAAAAAAAGAAATTTTGATTACGGTAGATACCATTGTGTGGCATAATGAGAAATATATTGGTAAGCCAAAGGATAGAGAAGAGGCAAAATTTATTTTAAATACTTTATCAGGTGATTGGCATGAAGTATATTCTGGTGTTACATTGAGAAATCTCAATATAATCCATTCTTTTTTTGATGTTACTAGAGTGAAATTCAAATTATTCTCTACCCAAGAGATAGATTACTATATAGATACTTATCTACCTTTTGATAAAGCTGGTAGTTATGGTGCTCAAGAATGGTTAGGTTACATTGGAATTGAAAAAATAGAAGGTTCTTTTTTCAATGTTATGGGATTGCCAACAAATAAGTTATATAAAGAATTATTTAGCTTTGTAAATAAAATTAAATTATCTAATCAATAGAGCAGAACTTTTTTAGTAGTTATTTTTTCATTATTCAATAAGATAACTATGTATATTGCTTGATCTAGATTATCATTTAGATGTATTTGAGTTTGGTTATATCCTTCTTTACTAATACCAGTTGTAGTAGCTATTTGCTGGCCATAGACATTATATAATTTTAATGTATAATCTTGCTCTCCAGGCATTTTGAAAAGTACATTTACTACATTACAACTATTTTGTTGTTCGCAATAAGCATAAATTATTTCTATATCATTGCCTTGTTTGTTTAAGCAATGTATATTATTGTATTAGAATAGGTAAAAGAACCATTATAATCAGTTTGTTTTAGTCTATAAAAGATTACTTCAGAGTTATTATCTCTTTTATAAGGTTTATCAATGTATTGATATGTTTTTATTACATTACTATTACCAGCTCCATCTATTGTAGCTATTGGTGTCCACAGAGTAATGTTATCATTTAGAGGAATAGAATATTCTATTGTGAAAAAGTCATTATTAATTTCTGAAGCTGTAGCCCAGTTAAGCTCTACAGTACTATCTTTGCAATTACCATTAAAAAATAATAATGTTATAGGTAAAGGATGGTCATTTCTAGTGATAGCCCATGGTGAAAAATTAGTTACATTAGGTACTGTTACATATCTAGGAGTGGTAAGTATAGATGAACTTTGAGCATCTAATGGTGGATATTCCCATTTATTTATTGGTTCTAAGTATCTCTGAGCTATCATAGGATTTATAGCTCCACTTAGCGGATCCTCACTAGCAGCCCAACTAAATGTAATATCAGCTATACCGCTACCACCACTCTTGTTTATATACCAAAATCTTCTAACTATATTTATAGCATTGCCTGGTGCAGGTGGATCAGGATACAAAGGACTATTTAAATTCAATACTATATTGGGTTTATTAGCATATACTCCACTAGCATCTGCTCCACCTGTAGGATATGTACTTACAGATACATTACCTACACCAGCTGTTGTCACTTTAAACTTAAATGGTATGTAAGTACCACTTATACCAAATGGGAAAATATATTCACCAGTAGCGATAGTGCCAATGTTCCATTGTACTTTACTATTATAATTTTTGTCTAAGGTACTACTAAGTATATATCCATTTGTTCTAGTAATAGCTGTAGTAGCTGAATTATCTATTATTAATATTTTTTGATTTAGTTCTAATGCTCCATTTGTAAGTGATAAAGCATTTTTGACAGTAGTATTTATATTTAAGGTTGTCATCACATTATTAAAAATTAAATTATAAAATGTAGTAGATACAGAGCCTGATATATTTTGATTTATTGCTCCATCAAAAACAACTGTATTATTGAGGTGTGTAAATAAATCATTATTTGTCCAGTTGCCAGCAATATTCATAGTATTGCCACCAGTATTCCATGTGCCTGCTGTAATAGTGAAATTATTATCACAGTCTATAGCTCCATTTTGAGTCTTTACCTTACCAGCAGCATTACATTCTACATTATAAAATTTCTTTCCTGAGCCATTACCGCCAGTATTTATTGTTCCATTATTAGTATCAAATATTACAGTACCATTACCTGCATTGAAAGTGCCATTTGTATTATCCCAATTTCTACCACACTTAAGGGTAGCATTTCCTACCATCGTCAATGTACCATTATTTATTACATCTTCTTCACAATCTATGGTTATGTTATTTGCAATAGATACACTAGCAGCCGAAGCTATAGAAAGTGTTTTACATGTGCCCGTAGTAGATGAATAATTGTTAGGATAGGTAGAGCAGCCATTAGGTATTATAGCATCTAGGGCTGGAGTAGGAACTATACCACACCAATTCGCTGCATTATGCCAATTGCCATCTCCTGCATTTCCAGTCCATATCATCTGACCAGTTACTGTAACTTGCCTACATCCACTTGCCCATTGGCTAGTGCCACAGGTTGGGGTACCACTAGGTGTTATATATACTGCATATGTTCTATTACCGGTTAACCCACTTGGAGGATTATAACTACTACTAGTAGCACCAGCTATAGCTGTCCAGCCAGAAGTACTAGAGCCACTAGGGCAACTAACTATGCCATCTTGATAATACCATTGATATACAAAAGATCCAGATCCAATAGGTAATACAGCCATAGTAATATTTGCTGGGTCGCCACTATAGCAAATAGTCTCATCACCACTAGCAACACTACCATAATTAATTGGAGGTAAAACTGTAACAGATACAGTCGTAGTTCCTGTACAACCTGCTGCACTGGTGCCTGTTACTGTGTATGTCGTCGTTGCACTTGGTGTAACTGTTTTACTGGATCCAGTACCTAAACTATGAGACCAATTGTATGTACTTGCTCCGCCTGCTGTCAATACTGATGTTGCTCCATTACATATTGATGTAGGGCTAGCTGATGCTGTTACCGTAGAATTATCAAAAGTAATAACTACTTGATCAGTGCAAGTGACACCATATGTAGAAGTAACATTCC
>LUZL01000236.1 GCA_001603615.1 Bacteroidales bacterium Bact_20
TTAAAATATTTAACATGAAAAGTTAAACATAAATTTTTTCCAAAATAAAATATGAGACAAATTTATCAAATTTGTCTCATACCTTATTTTAACTTTATAATATCCTTTCCCCCTACATAATTACTTAGTTCTTAACGAAATATTTAATTATTATAATATTTATTTAAATTTATGGTAATCTGACCTATCTCTATTTACATATTTTAACTCTTCAGCTACTGTATCAGCAAATCGAATAAAAAAATCTAGTTTATTTTTTGCTAAATAGTTCTTGGCTTCATCAGACCCTTGGCATGCCATAGCAATTATCATATATATTTGTAAGTTTTGTTGATTTAGCCAATCATAGGCATCTTTATCTCCATCTATGGCATCTGATAGCAAAGCTAATTCTAAATAGCCATATCTGTATAACCACTGATATGCTTCTACATCTCCACGTATAGTATTTGCGAATGCAGCTAGTTCTGGATATCCATTTTCTAATAAAATATCTAGAAATTCTTTCTTGCCAGTTATAGCTTGCTCCATAGCTAATAGTAATTTAATATCATATTCCCATAAATATTTTATTTTCTGCATTTTATTTATATTTTATAGTATTTTTATTTAGATATTTAAAAATGTTATGAAACTATGCGTAAACATTAATTTCACAATTTACTTTATCTTGTAAATCATTTTTAATTTGTTGCAATTCTCTTAGAGTTAATTTTACTAAATTTTGCTCTGGGGTAGGGCGATCTATAGAATACAGCATCCATAATTGTGGATTAATCTTATTAATAGCAGTTATTAATGCATCCAGTGATTCTTTTCTAGTATTATCTATTTCTATTCCATTATGTTTACCACGTAACAATAAAGTTTGTATTATTTTATTTGGCAAAGATAATTTTGTATAATTATCAATTATAGTTTTAATATCAACCTTATACATCGGTTGATTAATGATATCAAACTCTTGCTGTATAGCACTATCTAGCTTTAACATTGGTTGATCTATCAATGCAAGAGCTTCTTGTACTTGTGGTATGTGTAGCATACTACCATTAGTTAATACTGTAACTTTTGCATGTGGAAAATATTTATCTCTTAATGAAATAGTTTCTTTAGTAATTGATAAAAATTCTGGATGTAAAGTAGATTCACCATTTCCAGAAAAAGTTATAGAATCTAACTCTATGCTATTTTTTTTAAGATTTTCTAAATGAATTTCTAAAATATTTCTAAAGGTTTCACTATTGATGAAATTATTTGAAGTGAACCCTTCTGTCCATCCACATTCGCAATATATACAATCAAAAGAACAAACTTTTTCGTTTGTAGGTATTATATTTATACCAAGAGAATTACCTAATCTACGACTTTTGACAGGTCCATAAATAATCTCATGAAATAATGTAGGTCCCATGACTTATTTTGGCAAATTATTTACCAATATTTGATTTACCTTGTCGAACTGTTCGTTGTATGTTTTTAAAAAATTATCTAAAGCTTCATTTATTTGTATAGCATGTTGATTATTTAGCTTTTTGCGTTCAATTTTAGCAGTAGCTTTTGGTAATCTTTTATATCTATGTGAGGGGTTATTAATTATATTTCTAATTTCATCTAATTTCTGTTGTATCTCTTCTGTGAGTTTATATACTTCCTCTGCTTTATTTTTATCTTCTACAATTAATGTTGTGAAATAAGCATTAGCTACAAAAAAATCTTCCCAATACTTTAAATTTTTCTTTAAATTTCTAATCTTTGCCATAATATTTTGAATTTATTAATTATAAAAAAAATTTTTTGCAAAATTAATCATTTTTAATGAAATAATTAATAGTATTTCTTGAAATTTACTTAATGTTAAATTATTAAACCTTTAGTTAACAAATAGTAGTTAAAAGTATTAGACTATTATTTAGATTTTTTATTATTGAAACATATAATTTATTATTTGACAATTGCTAATATGATGACTTACATACATTATGACTTTTTAAAATTATTATTAATGAAAGCATATTTTATCTGTTCATATTCAATTCTTTTACCTGACAACTTGTCTCAAGCTATTATTTAGGTATATTTTTTGTCAGTGCTTTTTGTTAAAACAATTTATTTATGAAAAAAGGTTTTATTGATGTTAAAAGTGATAATATTTTTCCTATTATTAAAAAATTTTTATACAGTGATACAGATATATTTCTCCGTGAATTAGTTTCTAATGCTGTTGATGCTACATCTAAATTAGCTAAACTTGTCTCTTTGAGAAAGGCTGAACTCGAGCTTGGAGATTTAACTATTAAGGTCGTTCATGATGCTAAAGAGAAGATCATAAAAATTATAGATAGAGGCATAGGAATGACTGCTGACGAGGTAGAAAAATATATAGCACAAATCGCTTTTAGTGGTGCTCAAGATTTTGTAGAGCTATATATGAAAAATCAGGAGTCTAAAGATAATTTTATTGGACATTTCGGATTAGGCTTTTATTCAGCTTTCATGGTAGCTGATAAAGTGGAAATATTTTCTAAATCTTATTTACCTGAGTCTATAGGAGTACATTGGATTTGTGAAGGTTCTACAGAATATACATTAGAAGACATAGATCTGCCAGATCGTGGTACTACTGTGGTTTTGCATTTAAGTGATGATGCACTAGAATATAATGATGAATATCGCATTTTGAATATTTTGAAAAAATATTGTCGTTTTCTACCTTATCCTATTGCATTTGGAACTGAGAAAAAAAATATTGGTACTAAAGAAAAGCCTGAATTTATTGATGTACCACGCATTATTAATAATACTGAGCCTCTTTGGAAAAAAAATATTAATGAATTAAAAGACGAAGATTATATTAATTTTTATAGAGAGTTATATCCATATTCATTAGATAAACCTCTATTTTGGATTCATTTAAATGTAGATTATCCTTTTACTCTTAATGGCATACTCTATTTCCCAGAAATTCGTAATTCTTTTGAACCGCAGAAAGATAGAATTCAATTATATTGTAATCAAGTTTTTGTTACTGACAATCTAGAAGAAATTGTACCAGATTTTTTAATGCTTTTACAAGGTGTAATAGATACTCCAGATATTCCACTAAATGTTAGCCGTAGTGCTCTGCAAACTGATGCTAATGTTCGTAAAATTAAAAATCATATTACTAAACGCGTAGCTGACACATTAGAAGAAATGTTTAAAAATAATAGAACCGATTTTGAAAATAAATGGCATGCATTACGAGATTTTTTTAGATTTGGCATTTTGACACATCAAGAGTTTAGTCAAAAAGCTATTAATTTCGCTTTATTCGAAGATGTCAATCATAAATATTATACTTTAGATGAATTAAAAAATAATATTAAAGACCTTCAAACAAATAAAAATAATCAAATTGTCATCCTCTATACTACTGATCCGACATCTCAACATTCCTACATTAAACCTGCTCTAGACAAAGGTTATACAGTTATTGTAATGGATTCTATCTTAGATAGTCATTTCATAGATTATTTGGATAATCAATATGATGATATTACTTGTAAAAGAATAGATTCAGATACATTAGACAACTTAATTGACAAAGAAAGCAATGACACTAATAATGTAGATAAACAAAAAGAAGATGAATTAAAAAATTTATTTAATTCTTTGATACCTAATGACTTGAATAATGCGAAAATTGAAGTTTCTATTCGTAATATGCCAGACGAAGACTTACCTGTAGTTATGGTACAGCCTGAGATTATACGAAGATTCAGAGAGATGGCAGCTTTAGGTGGTATGGAATATGCTCAAGGTCTGAAACAAGAATATACTATGATAATTAATTCTGCTCATCCTGTTATCAATGAAATTGTAAATGAAAATAATGCAGACATTAAAACTAAAAAAAC
>LUZL01000237.1 GCA_001603615.1 Bacteroidales bacterium Bact_20
ATACCAGCATTATTGACTAAAACATCTACTTTGCCCCATTTCTTATCAACTTCTTCAGCTAATTTTTCCCAATCTTTAGCTTTTGATACATCTAATTTGCAAGCAAAAGCTTCACCACCGTTTTTAATTATTTCATTTGCTACTGCTTCAGCTTCATCTTTTAAAATATCAGCTACTACTACTTTGGCACCTTCTTTAGCAAAAAGTATTGCTTCTTCTTTACCCATGCCCATAGCAGCACCGGTAACTATTGCTACTTTGTTTTCTAACCTTTTCATAATTTTTTGTTTTTTGTTATACAAAATTACTATATAATTTTGTTAAATTTAGATAAATGATATATATCAAGTAATAAAATGCAAAATAAACTTTATAAAAAAAAAGAGTTGCTTTATTATGCAACTCTTTTTTTTATTTATTATTTAAAAATAAATTATTAATTTTTTAAACTATCAATTTTTTGGTTGACTTCTGTTAGTTTATCTGGCATAGACAATCTAGCATAAATAGTTCTAAGTGTATATAGAGTGGGCAGATCATTAGGTTGGAGTTCCAGAGCTTTTTCTAAAAGAGGTAATGCTTGATGCCAAAGAGCTTCATATACTTTTTTTAGATTCTCATACTCTGCTTGAGCAGTAGGTGGTAGAGCATTAGCTTTATTAAAAATTTCCACACCTTTATTAAATAGTAATGCACCATAGTTATAGTAAGCTTCATAAAAATCATTTTTCAATTCTATAGCTTTTTGGTAAGCTTTTTTAGCTTCTTCGAAAAATAAATCTCTGCGTTCTTGAGTTAGACTAGTATCTTGAGATAGCTGATCATAATTAGTACCTATTACATAATAAAGCATATAATTATTAGGATCTTTAGTAAGGGCTTCTTGTAATAAAGCTTGTGATTTTTCTAAATCGCCTGTAATTAAATAATAATTTATTTCACGTAGCAAAACATCATTATTATTAGGAAATCTTTTTTTAGCTAATTCAACAGTTTTTAGCATATTTGCAGCATCTCTTTTAGCGAGATAAATATCAAAAAGTAAATTAAAAGCAGTGGGATTATTATAATCTTGTAGTACTATGATCTCTTTTAAATATTTTTCAGCAGTAACAGTATCTTGGAGATTTAAGGCAGCAATAGCACCATAAAAATTAGCCATGGTATCTGGAGTATTAGTATAAATTTTTCTAATTGACCTAGTTTTTTCGAAATAATTCAGTGCATTATTAAAATCTTTATTGTTAAAATAGTTAGCACCTTTATTAAAATACTCATCAGCTACTAACTTTAACCCTACTCTAGCACTATTAGGACTAGCAGCAGGTGCTACGTAATTAGGATCTAATGTTAAGCATCTTTTATAAGCTTCCAAAGCTGTATCAAGAGGATTAACAGCTAAATTTTTATAAGGATTATCGGGATCTGATTGTTTAATAGCTATAGCTAAATAAACATTACCTTTATAGAGCCAGGTTTTGGGATCGTCTTTGGTATCAGGATATAAAGCAGCAGCGTCTATAGCAGCTTTAGCTTTATCTAGTTTACCAGCTTTCAAATAATTATATGCATCTAATACTTTATTTGACTGGGCAAAAACATTTATGCTCATTAAAAGTATAATACTTAAAAACAAAATTTTATTTTTCATATTAAAATATTTTATTGGATTTTTCGCAAAATTAATACCATTTTATAAATTTTAAAATATTTTTTTAAAATTCATCTATATCATTATCTTGATTAATTATAATGTCAGTCTCATTAGTATCTGGGTTTTCTTCATCTTCATTGAGGGAGCTACTATCAATATCATGAGCTATTTTAGCTATAGAAGCAATAGCATCGTCACTATTTAGATTAATAATTCTAACGCCTTGAGTTACTCTATTGAGCAGTGGAATATTAGCTATATTTAATCTGATGCCAATACCATTTTTAGTTATTATCATAATATCATCATTTTCATTATTAACGTCTATAATACCAATGAGGTTACCAGTTTTAGAAGTAATATTCATAGCTTTGATACCTTTTGCGCTACGGTGTGTTTTGCGATAAGCAGATAATAAAGATCTTTTACCATACCCTTTTTCAGAAATTACTAAAATTTGTTGATTTTCATTTTCTAGAGCTACCATACCTATGACTTTATCAGTATCAGAGTTGAGGGAAAGTGCTTTCACACCAGTAGCTGTCCTACCCATAGGGCGAACTTCTTTTTCATTAAATCTAACAGCTTTGCCTTCGCTAGTAGC
>LUZL01000238.1 GCA_001603615.1 Bacteroidales bacterium Bact_20
ATTACTTTCTCTGGAATTACTGAAGCAGATGAGCTATTAATGGAATATTCAGAGAAAGGGCGCAGGTTCAAAAGTTTAGAAGAGAAAGAGCAAGCTATGAAGACTGTACATCCTAATGTAGCAGTGCTAGTGATGACAGATAGAGAAGGTAATTTACTTTTTAAACATACTGGTGAGCATAGAGTATTAAACGAACAGTTAAAAAATGAATTGAAGCATAGAGTGTCAGAAAAAAATACTATATGTATCAAACCTAATGAAGAGTTCAAAAAGGCTTTGATGAAATCTAAAAGCAAAAAAGTATTAGTAAGAAAGCATACAAAGGGATTAGCAGTATATAGCACGCAAGTAGCAGAGAAAAAGATTAAAAATCTCCTTATTTGGATGAATAGATTCAGAGGAGTAGCTACTAAGTACCTTCAGAACTACTTGATGTGGTTTATGGTAATGAATAAGTATCTGAAAGATGAGGTGGTGTCTGATGTTGGAAGATTACTAAATTTATCATCGCATGATAGATGGGCATGGAAGCGGTATTTTAAGTTGATAAAACTGAAATATTAGATATCATGGAAAGTTAAACAATAATAATTGTTTTATTTTTTGTCCCTTTTATTACGATTTTAAATGCCTTCCCCTCTTATCCTTCCCTTATCTCTCCCCTTCCATTCATTTATATTTTTTAATTTTAAATAATTTTTTTTATCTTTGTTTATTGTTTTTATTTATAAAGCAATTTTTATTATGATTTATAAAATTTTAATTACTGGTGCTAATGGCCAATTAGGTTATGAACTGCAACAGCTTTTATCTAAAAATGTTAATTACGAATTATTTTTTACTGATATTGATTCATTGGATATCACTGATTCTGATGCTGTTAATGATTTTTTCAAAAATATAAATTTAGATTTTATTATAAATGCTGCTGCTTATACTGCTGTTGATAAAGCTGAGATAGAAAAAGATATTGCTGAAAAAGTTAATGTAACTGCTGTAAAAAATTTAGCTCTCTGTGCTAAAAAATATAATGCAAAGATGATTCATATTTCTACTGATTACGTTTATGATGGTAACAAGTCATCTCCTTATGTAGAAAGTGATTCCACAAATCCTTTGGGATATTACGGATATTCCAAGTTATTAGGTGAGCGAGAAATGCTTAACATTGCTCCTAGAGGAGTTATTCTTAGAACTTCCTGGTTATATAGTACTCATGGTAATAATTTTGTTAAAACTATTATTAATAAAGCGTTAAATAACAATCAAAATTTACAAGTGGTTTATGATCAAATAGGAACGCCCACTTATGCTAGAGATTTAGCCAATTGCATCAATTTATTGATTAAAAATTTTGATTTTAATCAAACTGAAATTTTTCATTTTTCTAATGAAGGTGTTGCCTCTTGGTATGATTTCGCTTATGCCATTTTAAAAATTATAAAAGTCGACAAAAAAATTATTCCTATAGAAACGCATCAAATCCAGCAATTAGCTGAGCGACCTAAATATAGTGTGATGAGCAAAAATAAAATTAAATCTACTCTCAATGTCACAATACCTCATTGGTGTGATTCATTAATAGACATGATTAATCATTTAAAATAAATAAACATGGAAGCAAAAAATATTGATTCTAAAATTTTAGAAAAAATAAATAATTGGTTAACCCAACCGATAGATGAAGAAGATAAGCAATGGATACTAGAAAACTTAGAAAATAATCCTAAAGAATTAGAGGAAGCTTTTTATCAAGATTTAGAATTCGGAACTGGTGGGCTTAGAGGTATCATAGGCATAGGATCTAATAGGATGAATAAATATACCGTTTCTATTGCCACGCAAGGGTTAGCAAATTATATTTTACAAAATGCCAATAAACCATTTAAGGTTGTCATAGCCTATGACTCTAGAAATATGAGTAAAGATTTTGCAAAAATTTCTGCAGAGGTACTGAGTGCAAATGATATTGAAGTTTTCGTCTTTTCTGAGCTTAGACCTACTCCATTATTATCTTTTGCTGTTAGACATTTACAAGCTACTGCAGGTATAGTGATTACTGCTTCTCATAATCCTAAGCAATATAATGGTTACAAAGTTTACTGGAGTGATGGTGGACAGTTAGTACCTCCTCAAGACAAAGGTGTCATAGATGAGGTTAAAAAAGTTGGTGAATATAGTAATGTTAAAAAAAATTACAATGAATCCCTTATCCATATTATAAATAACGAGATAGACAATGCTTATCTTGATCAATTAAATAATTTGCAATTTTTATCTCATGTTTATCCCAAATCTCAAATAATTGTTTATACGCCGTTACATGGTACAGGTGTTACTTTAGTACCTAAGGCTCTGCGTGCATGGGGATTTGATAATCTACATCTTGTAGAGGAGCAATCAACTCCTGATGGCAATTTCCCAACTACTAAATCTCCTAATCCAGAAGAAAAAGCTGCTATGGAGTTAGCTCTTAATAAAGCTAAACAAATTAATGCAGATTTAATTTTAGCAACTGATCCAGATGCAGATAGGGTAGGTACTGGTATTAAAATTGCCAATGGTGATTATCAATTATTAAATGGTAATCAAATAGCTGCTTTGCTAACTTATTATAATTTAGAAATGCGAAAATCACTAAATGCTTTGCCATCCAATTCTTTCATTGTCAAAACTATTGTAACTACTGAACTGATGCATAAAATCGCTGATGATTATAATGTGAAAACTTATGATTTATTGACTGGTTTTAAATATATTGCTGAATTAATAAGGTTAAAAGAAGGTAAAGAAAAATTTATTTGTGGTGGAGAAGAAAGTTATGGATTTCTCTCTGCTGATTGGGTGAGGGACAAAGATGCTATTATGACCTCTTGTCAAATAGCTGAACTGCAACAATTTGCAGCTATTAATGGCAAAACTCTTATTGATATCCTCCAAATGCTTTATGAAAAATATGGATATTATTTAGAAGATCAAAAATCTATCTCTATGTCTGGTATAGAAGGTATGGAAAATATGAAAAAATTAATGGAGAATTATAGAAATAATCCTCCTACATTTATAAATGATATTCCTGTAGTCAAAATTTTAGATTATCAACTGTCTATAGCTAAAAACCTTCAGAATAATTCTGTAGAAAGCATTAATTTACCAAAGAGTAATGTATTACAATTTATCCTAGAGAATGACACTAAAATTACTATACGTCCATCTGGTACTGAACCTAAAATTAAATTTTATTTTGCTATAGTCAAAAAGAATAATAATAATTTATCTTTTGATGAAATGTGGATTAAAGTAAGTAATGAAATGGAAAAGTTAAAATCTTTTGCTAATATTTAGAGTAAACTCTTAACTTTTTCAATTATCTTTGCTAAAAAAAATATTATGAAACTTTCCCTTGAACGTCCAATAATTTTCTTTGATTTAGAAGCTACAGGATTAGATTTAGCTAATGACAAAATTATTGAAATTTTTATGCTAAAAGTCAACCCAGATGGTACTACTGAAACATATGAACAACTTTTTAATCCAGAGATGCCAATACCTGATATGGTGATAAATTTGACAGGTATTACAAATGAAATGGTTAAAAATAAACCTACTTTCAAGGAAAAGGCTGCTGAAATTGCTGATTTCATTGAGAATGCAGACTTTGCTGGTTTTAATTCTAATAAATTTGATATCCCACTGTTAGCAGAGGAATTGCTTAATGCAGGTATAGATATTGACTTTTCTAATCGTAATTCTGTAGATGTGATGGTATTATTTCATCGTATGGAACCTCGTAACTTAGCAGCAGCATATAAATATTATTGCAATAGAGAAATAGAAAACGCTCATACAGCTCAAGCAGATGCTATTGCTACATATGAGATATTATTAGCAATGCTAGACAAATATATAGATAATGAGAATATGGCTGATAATGATGAACATAATTTGGAATTTAATAATAACATTAAAGCATTAAGTGAAATTTCTAAATATCATAAAACTGCAGATTTAGCTGGTCATATTTTAATAAATGAAGAGGGGAAAGAGATATTTAATTTTGGTAAATATAAAGGCAAAGCTGTAGAAGATGTTTTCATCATAGAACCTCAATATTATGATTGGATCATGAAATCTCAATTTCCTCAATATACAAAAAAAATCGTTGATAAAATATGGCAAAGAGTAAAATCTCATGAAAATGAGAACTCAAATAATAGTAAATCTAATTAATTTTATTGTTTATTAAGCATTCTTTCTCATAGCATCTACAGGATCTAGCTTAGAAGCCTGCAAAGCAGGTATTATACCAGCTAAAAAACCTACTACCATAGCTATCATTATTCCCATGATTATATTGCTAAATGTAAGTGGAAATGAAAATTTGACTAAAAGTTGCAATACTAAAGATAGGATTAATACTAGTATTAATCCTATGATACCGCCTATAATACTTAAAAAAACAGACTCTATCATAAATTGTAAAAGAATAAACCTTCTTTTAGCACCTAGAGCTTTTTGAATTCCTATTTGTTGAGTTCTTTCTTTAACAGATACAAACATTATATTTGCTATACCAAAACCACCAACTAGAAGTGCAAAACCACCAATTATCCAACCACCAATAGATAAACTAGTAAATAATCCTTGAACTCCGATACTAAGCATTGTAGAAGTATTAATAGAGAAATCATCTTCTTTTTTAGGTGGTAGTTTACGATATTGTCGTAATAATATTCTGATTTCGTTTTTTGCATCTTCTTGAGAGTACTCAGCTTTGGGTTTTAAAATAATATTAGGGTTGGCTGCATCACTGTCAAGTTTAATATAATTTCTAAGAAATAAAACTGGTAAAAAAATTAATTCATCTCCAGAACCACCAAGTATATTTTCTCCTTCTTTTTCTAAAACACCAATTACAGTGAGCTTTTGTGAGCCTACTTTTATTGTTTGTCCTATAGCATCAGTATTGCCGAAATAGTTTAAAGCTGTTTGATAGCCAATTATGCACACAGGATATCCTTGCTCGGCTTCGTTAGCAGTAAACATTCTTCCTTCTTTAATCTTAAAAGGGAAAAAATTGGGATAAGACAAAGTAATGCCACTAATATATTGATCTGATTTAGTTAATAATGGTGTAGAGGCTTTCTCTTGTGTAGAGGCTGCATATGCTATGTCTTCTATAGTTTCTCCATTATTCTTTAAATAAATATATTCTCTATAAGAAGGATTTGGCCTAGAAATATATTTCCACCAAGGATAGTCTGCATCAAAAGCCCAAGGCCATTTTTGTACAAAAAGAGTATTACTACCTAATGATTCTATAGAAGTGTTGATTTGATTTTTGATAGAATCTATGACAGTAAAAACAGCAATTATAGAAAATATCCCAATAGTAATACCTGAAATTGTAAGTATAGTACGCAATTTATTAGACCTTAGCGATTGCCAAGCCATTATTAGAGCCTCTTTGATAAAAATCCAAATCATTTATTTACTATATTCTTCGTCGTATTTATTATACTTACAAACTCTTCACCTTTTAATGATGCTCCTCCGATGAGTCCCCCATCTATATCTGGCATAGAAAATAGCTCATTTGCATTATCTTTTTTCACGCTCCCACCATATAGAATTATCAATTCTCTGCTAATAGTATCATCATACTTATTCATAATCAAGTTTCTAATAAACATATGCATCTCTTGTGCCTGATGTGGAGATGCATTTACTCCAGTTCCTATAGCCCACACTGGTTCATAAGCTATTATTATTTTATTTATTTGCTCTGCTGATAAATCAAATAAAGCACCACTGATTTGTTTTTCTACAATATCAAATTGCTCATTTGCATTTCTTTGTTCTAATGTTTCTCCCACGCAATAAATAGGAATAACGTTTTCTTGTAAACAAAGTTTAATCTTCTTGGCTAAGACTTCTTCATTTTCACCAAAATATTGTCTTCTCTCAGAATGTCCAATAATAACATAATTAATTCTCATGCTTTTTAGCATAGATGCGGAGATTTCTCCAGTATATGCACCATTAGTATATGATGATGCATTCTGAGCTCCTAAATAAATATCTGTACGATTAAATAATTTTTGTGCTTCTGATAAATAAATAAATGGTGGACAGATTAATATATCAACATTGTAGTGCTCTCTGGGAATATTATTGTTTAGATAATGTAATAATTCTAAAGCTTCTGGATAATTAGGATTCATTTTCCAATTGCCAGCAACTATTTTCTTTCTCATAATTTTTTTTTATAAAATTATTAATTTTTTAGTTAAAAAAATTTTTCTTTGACTAATTTATTTTTGAGATAATTCTTTAGCTTTAGCTATCCAATTTTCTACATTATCTTTGGTGGGTAGAGGTTCTGTGATTTTATGTTTCTTCCTTAAACCACCTAGATTATTTAAAATTTTATTAACAGTAGTATCTAATAAATCATTTGGAGTTACAATACCAGATTCAGTAAGCAGTGGAATCCAAATATCAGGAACACCGATAGATTTCAGGCTGTCAGACTCCATTGCGATAGATTTACGTTCAGGAGCCATCTGAGGGAAAAATATAACTTCTTGAATAGAGCTTGCATTAGTCATTATCATTGCTAATCTATCAATGCCGATTCCCAAACCTGCTGTTGGAGGCATACCTAGTTCTATAGCACTTAGAAATTCTTCATCTAAAATCATAGCTTCTTCATCGCCTAATTGTCTAAGTCTCAATTGCTCTTCTAATCTATTACGCTGATCTATAGGATCATTTAATTCAGAATATGCATTACACAGCTCTTTACCATTCACCATTAATTCGAAACGCTCTACTAATCCTGGCTTAGATCTGTGTTTTTTAGCTAATGGACTCATTTCTATTGGATAGTCCATGATAAATGTGGGTTGTATCAAATTTGGTTCTACTTTTTCACCAAAAATTGTATCTATTATTTTACCTTTGCCAGTTACTCCCTCTATATCAATGTTTAGTTCTTTAGCTATATTGATAAGTTCATCCTCATCCATATTAGAAATATCAAAACCAGTGAATTTTTTTATAGCATCAAAGAGGCTAATACGTTCAAAAGGTCTAGCAAAAGAAATAACGTTTTCTCCTACAGTGATATCAGTTTTGCCATGAATAGCTGTACAAATATACTCTAACATCTCCTCTACCGTGTCCATCATCCAATAATAGTCTTTATAAGCTACATATAACTCCATTTGGGTGAATTCAGGATTGTGAAAGCGATCCATACCTTCATTGCGAAAATCCTTTGCAAATTCATAGACAGCATCTAACCCACCAGCTATTAAACGTTTCAGATATAGCTCATCAGCTATTCGCAAAAATAAGCTAGTATCTAAAGTGTTATGATAAGTTTTGAAAGGTCTAGCAGCAGCACCACCATATATAGGTTGTAGAATAGGAGTTTCCACCTCCATGAAATTTTTTTGATTCAAAAAATCACGCATGCTTTGCACCATCTTTGTCCTAATTTTAAAGATGTCCCTTACATGTGGATTTACTATTAAATCTAGTGTTCTATTTCTATATCTCTGCTCTGGATCTGTAAACGCATGATATGTTTTGCCATCTTTCTCCTTCACTATGGGCAAAGGGCGTAAACATTTAGCTAATAGTTTTAATTCTTTAGCATGAATAGTGATTTCTCCCATTTTTGTTTTGAAAACAAAACCACGTATGCCTACTATGTCACCTATATCCAATAACTTTTTGAAAACTACTTGATAGAAAGTATTATCGTCTGGAGGACAAATATCATCTTGTTTAATATACACCTGTATACGTCCAGTACTATCCTGAATTTCTATAAATGAAGCACCACCCATTATACGTCTACTCATTATACGCCCTGCTACGTATACATCATTGAATATTTCTGTTTCTTCACTGAAATTATCTAAAATATCTTTTGCATAATGAGTAATAGGATAGCCCTCATTAGGATAGGGATTTATGCCCATTTGTCGCAGTTGCTCTAAAGCTTCTCGCCTTATAATCTCTTGCTCACTTAATTCTATTGCCATAGATTTTTTGCAAATTTCATTAATTTTAATTAAATAAAAAAATTTCAAAAAAGTATTAGCAATATTAAAATTAGATTATGAATTATCAAATTAGAAAATTTTATTATAAATGCAATCTTTATTAAAAATAAATCCTTATGAAAAAAATTAATTTATTAACTTAGCAGCAAAAATTTAAAATATGCGTTCAATTATTAGTTTATTAATTTTCATAGCATTGAGCATTACAACTTTTGCTCAACAAACTAAACAAATTACATTAGAAGCTATTTGGCAATCTAGCACTTTCTATCCAGAAATGATGGGAGACTATCGTATGTATCCACTTTCAGATGCATATACAGTATTAGAAAATAATGCTATAGTATTATACGACCTCAAATCTGATAAGCAGATTAAAGAACTATTACCTGCAAGTGTAGCTAGCCAAAGCAAAATAAGTATAGATGAATATTCTATTTCCGCAAATGCTAATTATATTCTCATTTTCACCAATACTAAACAAATATATAGACACAGTACTGAGAGCGATGTATATCTTTATAATGTGAAAACTAAGATGCTATATCGGCTGCCTGGTGACCAAAATATACGTTTAGCAGAGATTTCTCCTGATGAGCAAAATGTTGCTATTGTGAAAGATAATAATCTATATATATACAATATCGCTACAAATACTGAAAAAGCTATCACTACTGATGGTAAACGTAATTTTATTATTTATGGTACTACTGACTGGGTTAATGAAGAAGAGTTCTCTTTTACTCAGGCTTTTCAATGGTCTAATGATGGCAAACATTTAGCTTATTATAGATTTGATGAATCAAAAGTGAAAGAATTTTCTCTATATTATTATAACAATGATGTGTATCCAGAGGAATATAAATACAAATATCCTAAAGCTGGTGAGGATAATGCCCTTATTGATTTATTCATTTATAACGTTGATAATAGCAATATTACAAAATTAAATCTAGGTGAGAATAGAGATATTTATATACCTAGAATTAAATGGTTAAAAAATGAAAATAAATTAGCTGTGATGAGACTAAATCGCTTGCAAAATAATTTAGATATTTTATTATATTCTCCTAATAATGTAAACGGCAATCTAGTGTATAATGAACAAAACAAAGCATATATAGAAATTACAGATAATTGGGTGATGACTAATGATGGCGGTTGGTTCTATACCTCCGAAAAGAATGGATTTAATCATATCTACTATTTTAATCCAAATGGAAATGTGGATAAGCAAATAACTTCTGGTTCGTGGGATGTTAAAGAGATTTTAGGTGTAGATGAGAAAAATTTTAATATTTATTATACATCTTATGAGGATGGACCAATGAATATAATGTGCTATGTAGTAAATTATCAAAATGGTAATAAAAAGAAAATCTTATCAGCACTCGGCACTCATAGTCCAGTATTTTCGGCTACATATAAATATTTAATAAATAGATATTCTAATATTAATACTCCTCCACAATATTTTGTTTATGACGTTGCTAATGATAAGGTGGTAAGGGAAATTATAACTAATGAAAAATTAAAAAATACTTTAGCTGAATATGGTTTTGTACCTGCAGAGTTTTTTCAATTTACTACTAAAGATAATATTACTCTAAATGGCTGGATGATAAAGCCACAGATAGAACCAGGCAAACGTTATCCCGTTCTAATGTACGTATATGGTGGTCCTGGAGTAAATACAGTGAATAATAGTTGGGGATATTTTGATTTTGTTTGGTTTCAGATGTTAGCTCAGAATGGATACATAGTCGTAAGTGTAGATAATCGTGGTACAGGTGGGCGTGGAGAAGATTTTAAAAAATGTACTTATTTAAATCTCGGTAAATTAGAAAGTGATGATCAAATAGAAGCTAATAAATATCTGAGAACATTACCTTTCGTAGACTCTACTCGTATAGGTTCTTTCGGTTGGAGCTACGGTGGTTTTATGACTGCACTAGCTATGACTAAAGGAGCAGATTATTTCAAAGCTGGCATCAGTGTAGCTCCTGTAACTAATTGGAAATTTTATGATAATATTTATACTGAGAGATTCATGCGTAAACCTGCTGATAATGTCAATGGTTATGAAAAAAATTCTCCTATTTATTTTGCTAAAAAATTAAAAGGTAGTTTCCTACTAGTTCATGGTGATGCTGATGATAATGTACATGTGCAGAATACTATGGAGCTAGTGAATGCTCTTGTAAAAAATAATAAACAATTTGATTTATTTATTTACCCTAATAAAAATCACGGTATTTATGGTGGATATACTAGATATCATTTGTATAAAAAAATGACAGATTTTTTGTATAATAATCTATAATGAAAACTAAAAAAATATAGAAACTTTAATGTATTTTTTTAGTATATAAAAAAATTAAATTATTGATAAATAGTTTTAATTTTCTTTTTTGAATAATTCCTCTTTTATTCTACCAGTCATATAATATCTATCTTTGTAATAAGGCATATCTAGGGAATCTATCCGTACACCTTCTTTAGTACTCGCATGTATAAATTTATTGTTTCCGAGATAAATGCCGACATGAGAAACGCGATTTTTATTTATTTTAAAAAAAACTATATCTCCAAACTTAGCTTCTTCAATAGGAATTTTTATTACATTTTGAATAATGTCGTATGAAGATCTATTTAGCGAAAAACCATATACATTGTTATAAATGGAGTATACCATACCACTACAATCTGTGCCGTTTTTATCTTTACCGCCATATTTATACGGTACACCCAACCAACCATCAATTTCTTTTACTAAATTAGTATCTGCATCATCAGGTAGATCTACTCCCCATTTATTTTCATAAATAGTAATTAAAGGTATATTGCCTTCTTTGCTTTCATCATTTTTTTTAGGTTTATTCTTTGTCTCATTTTTATCTGAAGTTATAGTATTAGAAGTTATAGTATTAGATGAATTAGAGTTTTGATTATGAGTAGCTATTTGTCTTTCATGGATATAGTCTACTAAACCACTACAAGATATAAAACTAAAAACCGAAAATAAAAATATTAATCTTTTAAGCATAAATTATCCTCTACCCTATTAAGATATTAGAAGTAACAAAATTAATAAAAATTTTTTTTAAAATTTGATAAATTTGTAAAACTTCAAATTATTAACTCTGATCAGATAAATA
>LUZL01000239.1 GCA_001603615.1 Bacteroidales bacterium Bact_20
AAGGTTATCAAATTTTTCAATTAAAGGATGCTACAGTCAGTGCTAACGATTTATATGATGCTTCTAAAGCTAGACTTGTAGCTCAATGTGATATTAAAGATTCTGTTTCTAGATTAATTAATTTTATTTATAGTGAAGATTTGGACGCTATGGTTCCTAGAGAGGAAGTAAATGGTGCTAATGAGGGTATAAAACATTCTTTTAGAATATTAGAAGATCAATTTGCTAGTGGCGATAAGAGATTAGTAAATAATAAAAGATATTATTACATGGTTGTAGCTTATGCTTTTAATGAGTTTAAAAAATATTCTCATATTCCTGGTTCTTTAGGATCTATAGATGGACAACCTTTACCATATTTAATGGGTCGTAAAAATATTCAAGTTTATACTGCTATACCTCATATTACTGAACCAGAAAATGGCGGTACTATTATAAATGCTAATTATGGAGATGGTGTAGAAATTACTAGAATTGAAGGGCAAGGTAATGGTGGTAATATTTTAGATATCACTGCAGAGAGTGAAAATGCAATTCTTGCTAATAATTATGTTACTGAATTAAAATATAAAGCTGGACGTGGTCCTCTTAATGTTACTGTTGTAGATCCTCTAAATGTTGTTGATGCTAGATATATACTTAAATTTGATAATAGCGTAACTCAAACTGAACTAATAAATGGCAATGCTAATTGGACTGTAGACGTTTATAATCCTAGTGGGTCACTTATTGGTACTTATAATTCTCAAAAAACTATTGCTGTAAATAATGAACAACTATTTTTAGATTTAGGCATTTCTATTACTATAGAACAATGTTTATTCCCTGGCAATACTAACGATCCAACAAATGGATTTTTAGAAGCTACAATGACTTATAAGGACAGTACTCGTAGATGGTTAAGTGGCGTTCCAGATGAAGAGGGTTCAAGCCCATTAAATTGGATACGCTCTGGTACTTTGAATAACGTAGATGATGCAAGTCAAAGTGATTATGATCTAACTCAATGGCTTGATCCACAACAGTATTATGAAAAAATTCTTGGAGGTACATGGGCACCATATCGTTTAGTGTCTAAAAATCCTGATCACCCTATAGGTGGTGGCATGGGACAGTTTCTCTCGTTTAATTCATTATCTAATTTAGCTAGTGTAGATTTAGTGATTACTCCAGATAAAAGTAAATGGACTAGATGTGTAGTAGTGGAAACTTGTGATGATCCTACTTTAGCTCAAGGAGGTGCATCTAAGATGACGCCAAGAAAAGCTACTTCTGTAGATAAAAATGGTAATCCAGATCCTTCATATGATTATCCTACTGGTATGGGATGGTTCCCTGGCTATGCTATTAATATAGAAACTGGTGAAAGACTAAATATAATTTTCGGTGAGGATTCATGGCTTGCCGGCGATAATGGTAATGATATGATTTTTAATCCTTCTTCTAGAATTTTAACAAATCTAGGTCAGTTAATTTTAGGTGGAAAGCATTTCGTTTATATAGTAGGGCACAATGGTGATAATACACCAAGTTCAGATAGGTATCCACCTGCATATGATGGAGGTAAATGGATTTATGAAAAATTAAATGATTCTAACCCCGTTAGGAAAAGTAGAGTATGGGAAAATGTTTTATGGGTAGGTATGCCTCTATCTGTAGAAAATCAAAAATGGCTAGATAATGAGGTTAGGCTTAGATTTAGAGTGAAACGTCCTTATAATAAATTTTACTCTACACCAGCATCAGCAAATTATAATACTAATCCTAAAAATGCTGATTATCCGATGTATTCGTTTAGTACAGAAAATTTAGTAACGGTAAAAGGTGATTTACAAACAGCTAAGGATGCTTTGGATCTAATAAATGTAGTTCCTAATCCATACTATGCATGGAACTCTTATGAGACTAACCAAGTAGATAAAAGAGTACGTATCACCAATTTGCCTCAACAATGTGTAGTGAGTATATATTCTACTAGCGGTCAATTGATTAGACAATATACAAAAGATGATCCTGAAATTACTTTTATAGATTGGGATCTAAACAATCATGCTGGTATACCTATAGCTGGTGGTTTGTATATTATTCATGTAAAAGCTCCTGGTGTCGGTGAGAAAGTTATTAAATGGTTCGGAGCTCTCAGACCTATTGACTTAAATGCATTTTAAAATTTAAAATTATTAATTATGAAGAAATATAAATTAAGTTTAGTGATAAGTATCCTCATGATACTTCCGGTGATTATGTTTGCTGGAAATGAAGACAGAGTAGGTGAAGCTGGAGCTTCTGAGCTATTGATAAATCCTTTTCCTAGAAGTGCTGGTTGGGGATTAGCAAATATGAGTCAAGTAAGTGGTTTCGAAGCTATTTATTTGAATCCTGCTGGTGCTGCTTTTACAAATAAAATTGATGTCGGTTTTGCTAATACTCAATGGCTTAAAGGGTCTGGCGTTACTATTAATTCTTTTGGATTAAGTACTAAAATAGGAAAACAAAATAATAGTGTTATTGCTCTAGGACTTATGACTATGAGCTTCGGTGATATTATGATTACTACTCCTGATAAACCTGAAGGTGGCATTGGTTACTATACACCAAGTTTCTTAAATGTTACTGCTAGTTTTGCTCATTCTTTTTCTAGCTCTATTCATGTAGGTGCTAGTGTCAAAATTATTAATGAAGCTATAGCAGATCTCGGTGCTACTAGTATAGCTATAGATGCAGGTATTCAATATATTCCTACATCTAATGAAAATCTTAGAATGGGTATAGCTCTTAGAAATATCGGTCCTGCTTTACGTTTTTCAGGTGATGGTTTATCTTTTAGAGGCAATGTGTATGGGAATGATGTGACTATGACTGTAGAACATAGATCAGAAAATTTTGAGTTACCTACTCAATTGATAATTAGTGCTGGATATATTTTCAATTTACAAGAAAATGTTGAAAATCATATATTATCTCTTGGGGGATCTTTTATATCTAATGCATTTTCTCGTGATCAATTCGCTTTAGGATTGGAGTATAATTATAAAAATATTTTTATGGTTAGAGGTTCTTATTGCTATGAAAAGGGTATAACAACTACTGATGATAGAGCTACAGCTTATACTGGTCCAGCTTTTGGTGCTACTCTTCAAGCTCCTATTAGCAAGGAAAAGTCTTCTTTTTTAGCTTTTGAATATGCATATAGATTAAGCGATCCATTCTCAGGTACACATCAATTTGGTGTTAAACTTTTATTCTGATATTAATTAAAAATAATTATAAAAAAAGGGTTAAATAAAATTTAACCCTTTTTTTTGTCTAATTTATTTTTTACTAAGTCTAATTTTGACTTGATTAGATTTGTTTTTTTTATTTATTAGTATACTATGGAAACTATTTAATAAAAAAAGTTTTTAATGTGTAAATGTTTTTATAATTTTGCAAAAATTTTTTCATATGTCTATACCAGCTGAATATATTCCTAAGATAGCTCAGATGTTTACTCAATATGGGATACGTAATATTACTATGGATTATATTGCCAGAGAGATAGGAATATCTAAAAAAACTTTATATACATGGGCTGAGAGCAAAGAAGATTTATTGGCAAAGATTATAGATTATATTCTTAAAACTGCCGATAATAATGAATGCGAAGGTAATATTGCAGTTGATCATAATGAATTTGAGAATGCTATAGAAGCTATATTGTATGTTATGGACAATTTAGCTCGTATTACTCAAAATATTAATCCCATCTTTATGTTAGAACTAAATAAATATTATCCTCATTTGGCAATAAAGCTGGACGATTTTCGTTATAGGCATATACGAAAAAATATAATGCAAAACATTGTTAGAGGCAAAAAAGAGGGACTTTATAGAGCTGAAATTAATGAAGAAATTATAAGTTATTTTTATTTAGGCTGGGTAACTCAGTTTTCTAACGAGAATATGCAAACAGTTTTTAACAATAAATATTCAAACCAGCAAATTTTAAAAGAATTATATCTTTTTCATTTAAATGCTTTATTAAGCGATAAAGGAAGAGAATATTTGAATAATAAATTAACACAGAACACATATGAAAATGAGTAAAAAGAGTAAATTCACTTTATTTTTATTGAGCTTATTCATGGTTATAGAACCTTTAACAGCTCAAAATGCTCCTATGCAATTATCCCTGGAGCAAGCCAAAAATATTGCTTTGCAGCAGAACAAAAGCATGCAAACTGCTTCTATGGACACATTAATCGCTAAACGTACAAGATGGGAAACTATTTCAAATTATTTACCTAAAGCTACTGGGAGTGTTAATTGGACAGACAATTTAGAATTAGCTACAGTACTTTTGCCTGGAATAATGATAGGACGACCTGGAGAGTATATACCTGTACAATTTGGGATGGAATATCAGATGAGCTGGGCTATACAAGCTCAACAGGTTATATTTAGTGCTCCACTAATAGTAGGTATTCAGCTAGCAAATTTGAACAAAGATATGGTTGAAAAAAATTTTCAAAAAACTGAACAAGAAGTTATAACCTCTGTAAATACTATATATACTAGTGCTCTCATACTAAAAGAAAATATGGATATTATTGATAGTAATATTAATAATTTATACAAAGTAAAGACTCAAACAAAAGCTATGTATGAGGTGGGAGTGGCTCAATCTACAGATGTAGATCAAATAGATTTGACTATTTTATCTCTAGAAAATGCCAAAAGAAATTTACAAAGAAATTTAGATCTTTCTTATAGTATGCTTAGATTTCAGTTGGGCTTAGATACTAATGTTGTTTTTCAATTGACAACACATCTCTCTGAATTGATAAACGAAACAGAAGTGCAAACATTACTTAATAAATCTTTTGATGTATATCAAAATATTGATTATCAACTTATGGAAAAACAAAAAGAAATGGCTTATTTAAACTTAAAGAAAGAACGAGCAGATGCACTACCAACAATAGCTGGTGTATATACTTATTCTAGAGTAGGACAAGGTAATGAAATGAATAATTTACAATGGTTTCCTACCTCGGTGCTAGGTTTATCTCTTTCTATTCCTATTTTAGCTGGTGGACAAAATGGAGCACAGATCAGTAAAGCTAAATTACAATATCAAAAGGCACAAGTCAGTTTAGACATAGTTACTGAACAATTAAAAATGCAAGAAAATCAGCAAAAATATACA
>LUZL01000240.1 GCA_001603615.1 Bacteroidales bacterium Bact_20
AAAAATTATTTGCATTTAATTATTGCATAATTATATATTTTTTTGATACAAAAAAATATTTTTTGCCTATATTCTAAATAAACAAATCTATAACCCCACCATAAATTTGCTAAATCGTCTGTTCCCTTGGCAGCAAATAATATTTTTATTGAAGGATCGCTGCGTTCAAAATGATGAGATATGGCAAAAGGGTTGTTGCCATCACAATTTATAGTTAAAAAAATTATTTTCTCTAACTTTTTTCCACTTTGCGTTCGGGTGGGCTTAGGAGCACAAAACCTTTAATCTATTCCAAACTTGAGTAGAAGCACAATGCTCAAAGGTTGCACGTAACCTTGCCTGACGCAAAACCATTGTTAGCAGTTCAGTTTTTTTATTCAACACCATCTTCAATTGTAGTTGAACGAATACCTACGTTTATTGTTTTTGTGTTTCCAATCTGAGAAATACTTAAAACCACAAGAGTTGTTGACCGTAGGTCGTCAAGAGTAGTCTTTGAACATGCTGAAATGGACATACCGTCTGGAAGGACTGGATTTTCTTTGTCAATATGAATTTTATGACCAATACTTAAACTGTTTTCAAAATCATTAGTGGTATCAAATTGGGTACCAATAAGGTTTGTCATTTTATTATACCACTCTTTGTAATGGTATTCTATATCTTCGATGTTGTCTGTAATTACTATCATATTTTCTGATTTATAAATTTTTCAATGAAACCATTTCTTTTTTCAATTGGTCAAATTCTTCTTTTACTTGGTACTCTTTCTGTCATGTTTCTTTTTTTTTATGATGTTACACAACATTGTATTTCCTCAACAAATATAAAACAATTTTCTAATATAAAATATATTTTTTGTTTCTATTTTAAATAAAAATATCAGCAACCGCACTACTAAGGCTGCGGTTGCAATTTCATCCCGTCCGTAGGGGCAATTCACGAATTGCCCCAAAAACATAAATATTATTTAGCGGAAAATAAATCAAATGCCCATAACAGTAGACGGTATGAAAAGTTGCCGATTTTAATGCACTGTCCTATCAAGGTACAACTAATTTTGATATTAGCTGAAATGCTTGATAAACAACTGACTGCCAAATGTTTATACACGATGTTATGGGTTGGTTTTTATTTATTATCTTTTAGAAATTGATTCCAGTAATCATTTCCCCTAATTTTGTCAATTCGATTCTCAAAATATTGGTTGTTTTTCTCTTGCTGTTCTTTTGATAAATCTTCAAAGCTTTTAGAGTTTTTTGCTCTATTAATTATGAAACCTCCAACATCAGAATCATTTATACTTTGTATGTTTGTGTTTATTGAATGAGATATATCAGTTTCAATAAAACTTGAGTTTTCAAGTCCTTCAATAACTCCTATAAAAATGAATCGAGCAAACTTTGCATATATAAAACACTTCTCTTCGCTTTCTGCTATTTCAATATCAACATTCCGAAGCAGATAAGAATAAATATTTTTGGGTGCATTGGGGATTTCAATATCATCTGGGTTGCACATTAAGTGGATTGAGTCATATTTTTTCAAATCGACATTCTCATATAGGTATTTTCTCCACTCTATTTCGGCTTCGTCTAATTTTTCTTTGAATTTATAGTTATTCTCATCGTCTTTGAAGTATACAAGCACTCTCCATAGTAATGAAACCGCAAAATATTTTAAATTGTCCGATGGATAAAATGTTGTCACTCCTTTATCAATAAATCTGCTGAATACATTTTTTTTAAACCAATCTTCTCGCTTACTAAATTTTTGCTCACAATCTCTACATAAAAGAAACTCTTTAATTCCGTCTTGAATAGGTTTATTTATGTTTAAACCTTGTCTAAGCCTACCAGTTCCAGTCTGTTTCATCCACTTATAGACAAATTTTGGAATAATGTGACTTTCCTGTAGTTCCTTTTCTTTATGACAAAGTTTACATTTTTCCATATAAGTAGTTTTTGTATTTAAACTTTCACATAACGTTCTGCGGATAAAAGAAGTTGCCGAAGGCAATTTTGACTGAGGTGCAAAGCACCATAGCCTTTTATCAGCTGTTATACGATCGACTGTGTCATTTCCTTTGAATATTATTTTCCCCTATTTTGTGCTCGTTGATATGCAGATTCAACCCAATAGCCCAAATTTTCGTAGCCATTGTCATTGGCCCAATCATAAGTTCTGATTCCCGTATAACCCAATTTTAAAAACGGGTCTTCACCCTTAATATCTGTTCTTCCATTTTGGTCCTTGAGATTGTGTATATAGATTCCTATAAGTCCATTACCTCTATACCAACTCTGATTTATTTCATATTGAATATATTTTCGTTCTGATGTTTCAGCACCAATCAAAACAACAGTCACGGAAGTGCCTTCTAATTGCACATTAATCCAATGCTTTATCTCTTCTTCTCCTTTCTTTTTCATTTCTTCCCAAGAGGCAGCATCCCAAAATCCTGCTGCTTCTCTATCAGGTTTAGTTACCCAGCTATTGCGTATCTGGCTTGCTCGCCATATGTCTCTTTCATAGTGGAAACTAAAAAAAACCCTTCTAGCCATTTTAACATCCTCCTTTCGTTATCATTAATATTAGAACATAAATTATAATCAAAATTGCTATAGAACCGTAAAACCAACCCAAAGTAATTGAAAACATTATCCGAGGTATTGACTGAACCTCATCCTTAAACCTGTAAGCATCTATATCAAATAAATGTTCTTCCGTCTTTAATCTGTTATTGATCACCCAGTCATACAACTTTCTATACATTCGTTCTTGCCGTAAAAAAAATGCATCCAAAAACCAAAAAACTAACAATGGGATAAAGGCAATCCAAATCTGATACTTATCAGTCCCTTTTAATAGTAAACTAACAACGACAAGGGTTAAAGCCCACCCTTTTATCGTAAAGGAGTTGAATGCCATCCGTTTTATGATGTCTTGGATTATCTCAATCTCCTTTAGCATATATTCTTTCAAACTTTCATTATTCTCCATATTCATCATCTCCTTTCAAAACACTGTCTTGCAGCTAATTTTTTATTTATGCAACAAATATACATCATTTTTTAATATGAAAAAATTTATTTGCATTTCATTATTGCAAAGATATATATTTTTTTATATTAAAATATATTTTTTGTATACATATTTAATAAAACAATCTGTAACCGCACGATAAATATACTCTCTCGTCTTTATGAACCGACGATTTAAATCGTTTGTTCCCTTGGCAGCGAATTACATTTTATTGAAGGATCGCTACGTTCACAATGATGAGATATGGCAACATCCCTGTTGCCATCACATTATTTATTCTTTTATTAAAAATTTAGCAGCATAAATTATCTCATTTTCTCGGCTTTTAATTAAGTTTTTGTAAAAGTATATTTGATGTGGTAGTTGGCAAGATTCAATAAGTTTGATTGTATAAAATTTATGTGTTTTGTATTATAAAAAATTTTTTAATTTAGCTAAAATATAAACCAGATGCATTAGGCGTTTTTGTTTATTGTTCAAAAGCATCAAATTTTACAGGATATAATGTTTATAATGTTGCTAAATCAGATTTTGCACCTTATGGGAAATGGGAAAAAGCAGAAGAAGGCTTTATTTATAATTTGCCAATAGATAAATTTGATTATTATATCAAGTTTAATGAAATTTATTTTAATAAAAATAGTTAGTTCTTTTCTTCTAAATATTAAATATTTTTGTAAAAAATATATTATTATTTATGAATAAAGAAGAAGCAAAACAAAAAATACAGGAATTAATTGACAAATATGAAAATCTAAAAGCTGAAGGAAGGATAAAATCATACAATGAAGCTCAGACCAGAAATGAATTTATAGAGCCACTTTTTGAATATCTTGGTTGGGATATGAGAAATATTAAAAATAATAATGAAGTAACTACAGAAGAAAATGTTTCAGGTGGCAGAGTTGATTTAGCTTTTCGTATTGGGAATTATCCTGTTTTCTTTTTAGAGGCTAAAGCAATGAAAGCTGATCTAAATGATCCTAGATGGGCAGAGCAAGCTATAAGATATAGTTGGAATAAAAATGTTACTTGGGCTATACTCACAGATTTTGAAAGTATAAAAGTTTTTAATGCCGAGATACCACCAAAAAATATTAATGATAATTTATTTTTTGAAATACCATACAGTGATTATATAAAACGATTTGATCAATTATGGCTTTTGTCAAAAGAAGCTTTTGAAAATAATTTATTAGAAAAAGAAGCTCAAAATTGGGGTAAAATAACAATTCGCAAACAAGTAGATGAAAAACTATTTGAAGATTTGAAAAATTGGCGCATTATATTAACTAAAGATTTTAAAAAATTGAATAATATAAATGATGATATCGTAGACGAAGGTGTACAAAGAATACTTGATAGACTTATTTTTATTCGTACAGCAGAGGATAGAAAAATAGAACCAGTTATTTTAAAAAACATTTATACTAATAATAAACCAAATAAATATAAACAATTAGTAAAAATATTTCGTGAATTTGATGAAGGCTATGATTCAAAATTATTTGAACAACACAACTGTGAAACTTGGATAGCTAGTGATGATAAAATTATTAAAGTAATTTCAGGTTTATATGATACTGAGGATGGTTTTCGTTATGATTTTTCTATAATTTCTGCAGATGTTTTAGGTGGTATTTATGAACAATATTTGAGTTATGTTCAGGGGCGTAAAAGTGAAGAGAAATCTAAATCTAAACGTAAGTCTCAAGGTATTTATTACACGCCCAAATATATTGTTGATTTTATAGTTGATAAAACATTAGGTGATTTTTTAAAAAATGAGAAAATCAAAAATATTCATAATATTAAAATATTAGATCCTGCTTGTGGTTCAGGTTCATTCCTAAATTCAGCCTATGATATAATTTTAAATAGCATTAAACAACCAGATCTATTCACTAAATTTGACATTTTAAAAGAAAATATTTATGGTGTTGATTTAGATCAACAAGCTATTGAAATTGCACAGCTAAATCTTTTATTAAAGGTATTAACACAAAAAACCAAATTACCTACTCTACAACATAACCTAATATGTGGTAATTCACTTATTGATGATGATCCTGAAATTTTAATAAAATATTTTGATAAAGATTACCATGACTTAAAACCGATTAACTTTTGCGATAAATTTCCTGAAGTTTTTACTACAAATGCTAAAACCGGATTTAATATTGTTATAGGCAATCCACCTTATGGTGCTGAACTATCTAAGGAGCAACAAAAATATTTTAATGAAATTTATAATATAGGTTCTACAGATACTGCTATTCTATTTATTAAAAGAGCATTTGATTTATTAAAAGATAATGGGAAATTAGGTTTTATAGTTCCTAAATCTCTGTGTTTTGCTTCAAATTGGCGTAGTATAAGAGAAGTTATATGGGATAATTTAGAAATACTCGTTGATTGCAGTAAAGCATGGCAGGACGTGAAGTTAGAACAAGTGGTTTTCATTCTCAATAAAGGTAAAAAAATAGATACTTATACATCTGGTAAATTTGAGAATGGAATATTCAAAAATCTCGGTTATATAAATAAAAATGATGCTAAAGAATTTGGACTTCTATTAAATGGTGTATCTGACTATGAAGTTCAAATAGCTAAAAAAATAAAAAATAAATCTATCTTTTTAAATGATATAGGCATAAATCAACGTGGGGCTATTTTACAAAAATATATAACTGATGTTGGTGATTATGAAGTTATAGGTGGTGCACAAATTCAAAAAAATGGTGTTATTGGAATTAAAGGTATGATTAATAAAAAGAAAATTAATAATGAGCAAGCATTTATAAAAGATAATTCCTTATTGATACAAAGGATTATAGCACATATTAAGAATCCAAATGATCATATAAAAATAACAGCTTGCATTCCTGAAAAAAATGATTATGTTATAGTAGATACAATTAATCAAATAAAATTAAAAAAAGAAATCAATAGAAATATTATTTGGTATTTATTAAATTCTAAATTAATAAATTGGTATGCATATCGCTTCATTTTTGGTAAAGCTATACGTACAATGCAATTTGATAATCCTGTAACAGCACGTATTCCTATCCCCAAAGATATAATAAAATTTCAAGACACCCTAGCTAAACTAGTAGATAATTATCTGGCTTTAATTAAAGAATTTTACGATACACCCACACACACTAATAAATGGTATGATTTAAAGGAAAAAATTGAAAAATTAGAAAAAAAGATTGATAATGAAATTTATAAATACTACGACCTAACTGATGATGAGATAAAAATTGTAGAAGAAACTAGCTAAAAAAATAGAAAAAAAGGTATATGAATATGGCTTTCTGATAAAATAAAAAAGAAATTTTTTACTTTAAATTATAAAAAAATACATTAATTTAGTGAAAAATTAATTAGATGAAAACAAATGATAAAGGTTGGGGCGGTACATGGACAGAACAAAAATTGAAAGCTTTCGAAAAATATGTAGGTGCATATTTGAATATAATGTTAAATCAGAGAAAAATACGTAATGGATGGCCAAAATCTATAATTTATTTTGACGGTTTTGCTGGTAGTGGTAATAGAATTTCTCTAAAAGATAAAGATACATTAATATTTTCTGAATTATATAAAGAAGAAATGAATGTGTATAAAGGTTCAGCAGAAAGAGTTGTAAGACTTAATAAAAAATTTGATGAATACTATTTTATTGATACAGATAATGATGCACTGGATAATTTAAAAAATAAAATTGGACCATACATGGATAAAAATTTAAAATATAAATTTTTTTCCATTGATATAAATCATGCATTGGATGAATTTAGTAAATATTTAGATAATTCAAAAGTTACACTCATTCTACTTGACCCATTTGGTATGCAATTGAACTGGGATAGTATTGAGAAATTAAAAGGTAAAAAAGTAGATATATGGATATTACTCCCAAGTGGTGTCATAATTAATAGGCTGCTAGATAGAGAAGGCAAGCTTAAAAATATTGATAAATTACAAAGTTTTTTTGGCATAAGTGAAGATAAGATACGTAAAGAATTTTATAATAATAAAAAAGAAAATACGCTTTTTGGCGAACTGGAAATTACTCAAAAAATTTCTAATCCTATTCAACATATAGCTAATTTATATATAAGTGAATTAAAGAAAATCTGGACACATGTCACTGAAGAGCCTCTAATTTTGTATAATAGTAATAATGTACCCATATATCATTTTATCTTTGCTTCTAATAATGAAAATGCAAAAAAAATTGCAAGTCAAATAATAAAATAAAAAAATGAATACAACCAAAATAGAATGGACAGATAGAGTCTGGAATCCCAGCAAAGGTTGCAGCAAAATATCAGAAGGCTGCAAATATTGCTATGCAGAGTCCTTTGCTAAAAGGTTAAAAGCTATGGGAATGAAAGATTATGAAGATGGTTTCAATTTTAAGATCTTGCCAAATCGCCTAGATGAACCATTAAAAATAAAAAAGCCACAAAAATTTTTCGTTAACTCAATGAGCGATTTGTTTCACGAAAATATGCCTGATGAATATCTTAATCAAATTTTTGATATTATAAAAGAAACACCACAACATACATATCAGATTTTGACAAAAAGAGCTGAAAATATGTTTGAGTATTTCAAATATCATGAAATACCAGAAAATGTGTGGATTGGTGTAACTGTTGAAAATTCATCATATACATTTCGTATTGATATTTTGAGAAAAATAAATGCAACTATAAAATTCGTTTCTTTTGAGCCTCTGATTGGTTCAGCTGGCAAAATTAACCTAAAGAATATAGATTGGGCTATAGTTGGTGGAGAGTCAGGCAATAGAGCTAGATTGATAAAACCTGAATGGGTAAATGAAATCTATCTACAATGCAAGAAACAAAATGTGCCCTTCTTTTTCAAACAATGGGGTACTTGGGGAGCAGATGGCATTAAAAGAAATAAAAAAGTTAATGGTAGATTATTTAAAAATAAAGAATGGTTAGAATACCCTGCTATAAAGTTGTGAATTATTTTGATAATAATGAACAATTGATTTTAAAAAAAATTAATCACTCTAACATCATATTTGTATTTTTGATAATCTCTTTAGCAATTTCAGGATTATAAGTTTTTACATATTTATCAAAAATGTCTTGTATAAAAGGAGCCACCCAATATTGAGAATCTTCTTCAGGTGTCATTCCTGCTTCTAATGCATCAATATAATCACTGGATCTCATAAGTGTATCGTCTAAATAAAATAAATATGCGAAGTGTTTTATAAATAACAATATTAAATCATTTGAGAAAGTATTTAACAAATCTAAATTTTTATAAGTTTCAGAATTGTAATCGTTTAAAACAAAATTTTTGTAGAAGTTATTATGAACGAAATCATTGCATCTTTCACGAATCGCATCATAATTAGATTTATTTTTATTTAAAATAAATGTTATTGGCTTTAATTTTTCTGACTTTTCTATATATTTAGATATATTTCCAAAATCTTTTATTTTATTTTTCCCATTATACCAATTATCAATTTCTTTATTTAATAGCTCATTTATTTTTGAAAATTCTATATTGTTAATATCAATTTTTTCATGTAAACTCAAATTTATATATATGTTAATCATAAATGAGTCATAATATTTTCTCAGTAATGTATAAGCATCGCTAAATCTCAATTTTGATAAAACTTCTTTAATTGAATTTAATGTTTGTGAAATACTTATGAACATAAATGTATTGATATTAATAATTTGTGTCATTGGGAAAGTTACAAAATCTAAAGTAGAATATGATAAGTCATCATAAAAATTAGCAAATTCATCAAGTTGCTCAAATACTTCATACTTTGAAATATCTATGTTACTAATGTAATACATAATTAATTGTTTAAGTCAAAATTAATAAAAAATTCATTAATTTAGTGAAAAATTAATTATCATGTTTATAAAAAAGAAATTTTCAAAGGCAAAAAAAGATAATGATGTGAAATCTGTGAATGAACAAAATTCAGTAAAAACTTCTGATGATAAAATGGTGGAAACGGACATTGATAGAGAAAATTTAAGAAGAATAATGGAATCAATTAAAAATATTGAAAACAGTCTAAATTTAAATAATGACAATAAAATAATAAATGACAATGAAGAAGATATGGAATATGACTATGAAGATATAGACATATTTTTTAATAAATTGACGGGTGTTAATGATGAGACAAACAGAAATTTACAAAATGAAAAATTAAGAGAAATACTTACTAATTATGAATTTGATGATTTTAAATTAGATGATAAATCTAAAAAAAAGATATTAGAGTTACAAGCAATTGTGAAAAATATTGAAGAAAAAATCATCAAAGAGCCAAACTATGATACTACGAAAAATTATAAAATTAATTATGCAAATGAATTGAATAAAGAACAATTAATAGCAGTGACTACCACAGAAGTACCACTATTAGTGATAGCCGGTGCTGGAAGTGGAAAAACAAGGGTGATTACCTATAAGGTTTGTTATTTGATAGAAAATGGTGTAAATCCTAATAGCATTTTATTACTCACGTTTACTAGGAAAGCAGCCCAAGAAATGCTTGGTAGAGTTGATAAATTATTGAAGAATAAAACAGGTGGTAATGTGCTTGGTGGAACTTTTCACAGTTATGCTAATTATGTACTTAGAAGATATAGTAATTTAATTGGGTTGAAGGATAATTTTACAATAATTGATACAACAGATTCAGCAGATATATTGAGCCTATTAAAATCTGAATTGAAAATAAATAAAAATATTGATGGAAAGCCTTTTCCAAAGAAAAAAGATTTACAAGAAATAATTACTAAATCTAGGAACTTGGAAACATCTATTAATGATGTGGTAAATAGCTATTTTCAAGACTATATTGTATATATTGATGAAATAATAAAATTAAATAATGGATATGAAAAATATAAAAAGGGATTTAATCTATTAGATTACGACGACCTGATAATTATTTTGCGAGATAATTTGCGAGACAATGCTAGTTTTTTAAAAGCTGTACAAAATGGAGTAGAGTATGTTTTAGTGGATGAATATCAAGATACTAATACTATACAAAGAGATATTGCAGATTTGATAGCAAGTAAAAATGAAAAAATAACAGTAGTGGGCGATGATGCCCAAAGTATATATACATTTAGAGGTGCTAATTATGAAAATATACTAAGATTTCCGCAGTATCATCCTAATTGTGGTGTTGTTAAATTAGAACGTAATTATAGAAGTAATCAAGGAATATTAGATTTTATCAATTGTATAATTTCAAACGCTCAGATTGGCTATAAAAAAAATTTATATACAAATATTCAATCAAACAAAAAACCTATATTTAAAAAATTGGCAAGTGGCTTAGAAGAAGCTAAATATATTGTAGACAAAATTTTAGAAATAAAAGGAGATATTCTGAATTATAACGATTTTGCAATTTTGACACGTGCAGCATGGCATTCAGATTTAATACAGGCTGAACTAATGGCTAGGGGTTTGACATTTGATGTTATTGGCGGCATTAAATTTGCCGAAAGAGCTCATGTTAAAGACATTATAGCCTTTTTAAGAATCATTATCAATCATGTTGATGCCATTTCTTGGCATAGGATACTACAATTAATAGATGATATCGGTGAAGTGCGAGCAACAGAAATAATAACATCTATTAATAGAAAAAATGGTGTAATTAATTTTTCAGACTTTCAAAATAGGAAATATTACACTGATCTCAATAGATTAGAAAACATGTATAAAAAAATAAATAAAGATAATATAAAAATTAGTGAAATTTTTGATTTGATTTATGATTTTTATATTCCATTGTTTAAAAAGAATTACAACGATTATGCTGATAGAGATCAAGATTTAGAAGTTTTAAAGATTATTGCTAGCAATTATGATTCAATAGAAAAATTTTTAGACGATTTCACGTTAGAACCTCTGAACAATAAATTTCATGATGGAGTGATACCAGGATCTGCAAATAAAAAAGATACAATAAAAGTTTCAACAATTCATTCAGCAAAAGGATTAGAATGGCATACTGTATTTATTCCACATGCCATTGATGGTTTTTTACCTTCTGCACAAAGTTTATCCACATTAGAAGAATTGGAAGAAGAGAGAAGAGTCTTTTATGTAGCATGTAGCAGAGCTAAAGAAAATTTATTTATAACTATTCCTGTGTATGTGGAGTCTTATGGTGTATATACAAATAAACCATCAAGATTTCTTTATGAAATTGATCCAAAATTTTATTTTATTCAAGAAGATAATTAAAATTATACGTGATACGCTTTGTTACTTTTTTGTGTAGTTGACAAAAAAGTAAATGTATTAAAAATATTCAATAATATTCATTCTTTTACCCCATAAAATTAAATCAAAAAAATCTATTTAAGCTAGCTATTCATCTGCCACCTAAACACTAGATAAGCTCAAAAACTCATCCATCTGATTTTGAAAACCCCGCATTGGGAAATGATTTGTCATAAAACAAGCAAGCAGAGTTGGGCAAAAGGGTTTACACTGTCTGAGCAAGCTTTAGCTTGCGAGTTTGTAAACCCCAAGAGGTGATTGTGTAGTTTTATCAAAACATTTCCCCAGCGGAGACTTTTTTTGTTACTTTTTTGTGTGGCTGACAAAAAAGTAAATTAAATAGTAATTTTAAAGCTTGGATACGAATATGTATTACCAAAAAAATATAAAATTGATTGGGATTTATTAACGGACAGTAAGAAGCATGGCTATATGAGTAGAATAACTTATAATAAATTAAATAACGTAATTATTTATTGGGTAATAGCATGGTAAATAAAAAAATACGATCTGAGTGTAGATCCGAATGAGAAGTTAATAAACAAGGTGAAGTGGTGGGAGATCCAGCTAAAAATATAAATCTAAGGATCAGGTAACGTGATGCTTTTTATATAATAGAACATGTTAAAGTATATCATCTTTTTTTTAATAGAGCCAAAAATTATTTATTTTTGTTAAAAAAAACTTGGTTATGTCAAAAAATTATGATAGTATTGATCAAGAGCAAATAGAACAATTTATTTTATTTTGCCAAGATTATTGTAATATCGTAGAATCTGCAGAGGATTATGATTTTGAAAATATAGTAAATTTTTTACTAGTAGTCCTACCGATGCTATATTTTTATGGTACAGTTATTAAATTGATAGATGATGCTGATATAGAATATGCAGAGAGAACAGTAAATGAAGAGACCTATACTGTCATTTACAATAGATTAAATAATATTTTCTCTAAATATTTTGATTTTCAAATTACTGATGATGATTATCTATGGTTAAATAATATATCTATCCCTGAATATCTATGTGATATATATCAAGATCTCAAAGATGTAGTAGTTTTATATAATAAAAATAAGATAGAAACTCAAAAAGCAGCTATATATCTAGCCAAATATTGGTTTATAGATAGATGGGGCAGTGAAAGCCTAAAAGTACTTCTAGCCTTACATAGTTATAATTATAGATACGAAGAGGGTACAGATAATGACTTTAATGATTTATATAATGATTTGTAATATTTTAGTAAAAAAACTATAAATTTGCATATTAAAAAATTTTATGATGAAAAAGATACTTCTACTATCAATGCTGAGTTTTTTATTAATGTGTAATATCGCATTATCACAAAAGATGCCTGGTTACAAAATACAAGTTGTCATACCTCAATTGGCAGATACTAATGTTTATCTGGGATATTACTATGGTAAATGGCAATATGTGAGAGATACTATTAGACTAGATAAAACAGGAAAGGGCATATTTCAATCCAAAGACACTGTCGGTAGCGGCATGTATTTACTCATTACTCCTTCTAAAAAATATTTAGAATTTATACTAAATGATAATGAAAGAGTTTTTACTATTGAAACCGATACTACAGATTTACTAGGAAAAGCTAAGGTAAAAGGATCAATAGAAAATGAATTATTTTTTAATTTTAATAGAGAAATTAGTAAACCCTCCAAAGAAATATATTTATTACAGCAAAAGCAAAAAGAATTTAAACAAAGAAATTTAAAAGATTCAGTAGAATATTATAATGCTAGGATTAAATTACTCATAGATAGCATTAATAATATGAAAATCAAATATATGGAGCAATATCCCACTACACTTTTAGCTAGAATGTTTAAAGCTACTAAAGAGCCAGAAGTGCCAGATCAATTGCCCATAAAAGCTGATGGTAAAGTAGATAGCTCCTATCAATACTTTTATTATAAAGAACATTATTGGGATAATATAAACATTGCTGACGAGGCTCTACTACGCACACCTATTTATCACAATAAATTAGAGACATATTTTAATAATGTTATAGCTCAGCATCCAGATACTATCATCAAAGAAGCTGATAAAATATTGGCTAAAGCCTCAGCTAATAAAGAAACGTTTAAATATGTGTTATGGTGGTTAACATATAATTATGAAACTAGTAAAGTCATGGGCTTTGACAAAATCTTTGTTTATTTAGCAGATAATTATTATAAAACAGGCAAAGCTTATTGGCTATCAGAATCTTCTACTCAAAAAATTATAGATAGAGCCGATGCTATACGACCTAATTTATTGGGAAACATTGCACCTAATCTTATCTTATTAGATACAGCTAGGAATTTGAATTCTTTACACAACGTAAATGCTAAATATACAATATTATATTTCTGGGATCCCAGCTGTGGACATTG
>LUZL01000241.1 GCA_001603615.1 Bacteroidales bacterium Bact_20
CTCATCTGCTTCAGTAATTCCAGAGAAAGTAATGCCACCTTCAAATCCTTGGATAGCTGATAGAATTCTATGTCGCCATTTGAAACTAGTTGGTAAACTGATGCCTACTTCTCTGGCACAAGCTCTGAGACTTTTACCTTCAAGCATACATTTTAGATAGTCAAGCATAAGATAATATTTATGTGAGTAATAAACAATAGACTTAGCAGTCTCTCTGAATCTATACTTACAACTTTTACATTGATAGACTTGCCTACCATCACTAAAACCAGCTTTGGCTACATGCTCATAGTCGCATCTAGGACAGATAGGAGCAGTAGATAAAATCTTTATTCTTTGATAATCTAGAGCTGTCAACTTATTTTCTGTGAGAAATTCGTAAAGATTATCTAGGAATTCGCGTTTGCCCTCTTTCGTAAGCGACAGCATATCTGCAATGACTTCGGATGAATATTCCATAATTTTTTTAATTTTTTTCAAAAGTAATTAAAATATTTAACATGAAAAGTTAAACATAAATGTTATAAAAAGCATAGCAATATTTGAAAAATATTGCTATGCTTTGTTTTCTAGTTATTAAAATTACCTATCTTCCTTTTTTATCACCATCTTATCAATTCTCTTCTTCTATAAAATTGATCCCATATTCTTCCAATTTTTCTAATATTGGATTATATATATCAGGTTCTATTGGTAGTAATACTCCTGTTTTTTGAAGTTTCCCTTGCATAAATAAGTCTACTGCTATTGCTAGTGGTAAGCCTACTGTTATCGCCATAGCTGTATTAATTTGATCTTTTCCTATGTAGCTTAATGAAGAAGTAACAATATGCTTTTTACCTTGTAATGAATAAACAATTTTATGTTGCATCACAATTAAATCTTTATCTGTATCTTCTAATTTCCATTTTTCTTCTAATAAATGTTGCAGAGCTTGTGCAGGTGTTCCTTTTTGTAATCCTACCTTTTTATCTGTGAATATTTCTAACCATTCAAATTTATGAAATTCTTCGCTATTACGATTTATTCCAATATAGTCACAGAAATTATCTTCTATAGATTTACCTGGTATATTAGGTAAGAATGAAAATATGAGTTCTTTCCAAGTCATTTTATCAATATTTTCTATTTCATAGCTGTCATCAGTGATTCCTAATTGCACAAATCCATTCCATGCTTTGCAATAGCCCGTGCGTCTGATAGTTCCTCTAAGCATTGTTTTTACAGTGTCAAGACCATAAATATATCTATATTGCAAAGAATCTCTATTCGGATATACTTCAAAGTCTCCTAATCCAGAAATATTAATCGGTTTTACCCATTGAAATAAACGATGATATGGGATATATTTGTAATTTCCATCATCTAAATATTTTGCAGAGTCCCTACCTGCTAGAACAACATTTCTTGGATTCCAAGTAAATTTATAATTCCATGGGTTATTATCATATTCTGGAGCTACCAAACCACCTGTAGCGCTTTCAAATTCTAGTATTTCACCACCTTTGTTTTTAATATTATGTATTATTTTCATTGCAGACATATGATCTATTCCAGGATCTAAACCACACTCGTTAAAAAATAGTAATTTTTTTTCTTTCACTTCTTGCTCCATAGCTTTAATTTCTGGTGTAATGTATGATGCTGTAAATAAATGTTTACCCAGAGTCAAACAATCTTTAGCTACTAAGTTATGATATCGTGCTGGAGCCATTGAGATGATAACATCAAACTTTTTAATACATTCATATCTAGCTTTGTCATCTGTAATGTCTAGCTGTATTTTAGGTAAATCAATATCATCTATTGTATTTACGTTTCTTTTAGCTATAGATACATTCCAATTATGTTTTTTGGCTTGTTCTGATAAATAATTTATTAAAACTTTAGCTGATAAACCAGCACCAATAATTAAAATTGATTTCATATTTATAATTTTTTTTGAGATTAGTCTAAAATAAATTTTTTCATATATTCATAATCTTGTGTAAACTGTCCTTTATACAAGATTATAGCTTTTTTGAGAGGAGTTGGGAGTTGTAATTTTTCAATTTTTTTATTCCAATTAGCTTTGAGCATTGCTTCTACATATGGGAGTAGACATTTAGAAAAATAAAGACTAGCGTCTAATGGTAGTTCTGCAGGTAATATATCTACTGCCATTACTGGTATACCTTCTGAATATAAATCTATTGTATATTCTTTAGATTTAGGATTATATACTAATACAGGAGTATATATTTCTGTTGCTATTTTTGTTATTTCCACTCCACCATTAATGTCACAAGAAATATCTCCTATACCTAATAGTCTAAAATTTGGATTTTGCCAATTATCTATAATAAATTGCTCTTCTACTACACGTGGATATTTTTTGTCCCAATAAGATGCATGTATTAAGATATTAAGATATGGTAAATATTGTTGGAAATTACTTTCATAATTTTCTGGGTTTGTATAATAGTCATTTAGGTCAAAAGGTTTTCCATCTTTTCTTTTTACCATATCTTTTTCATAAAAAACAACTTTGTATATATGATTTTGTGATTTAGGTAATTGAGAAAAATTTAATAATTCTTCTGGGAGGATCTCTTTAGTAGGAAAAAAGCTTAACAATTCTTGTACTCCATTACTTACATTTCCATAACCAGTTATCCCAATTATAAAAGGTGATAAAGAAGGTGGCAAACCATTAGATAAAATATCTGCTCCTACTTGAGAAAGAGCCTCCTTAGCTTTTTCTATAGAGGAATATTCATATGCTCGTTTGATTTTTTCAAATGGATTATTAATACCATTTTTTGTAAGTCTTTTTCCTATCATCCATAATGTATCTATGAATCCAGCATTACCAGCAAATTTACCAAAAAATATTAATCTTTTACCAAAATCATCTACTATTCTTTCGTGATCTAATAAAGTAGCTTTTTGTTTAATTAATTGCTTTAACATTGGCATATTGTGATTTTGCCCTTTTATAGTATGAGAAAAGAATAGATATATTTTATTAGGATAAATTTCTTCTACTGGTATCTCCTTTATACCAATGATAATATCTGCTTTTTCTAAAGAATTTACTATTTTGGCACCTACTTTTTCATATTCCTCATCAGGATAAATTCTTTTATTTGAGCTTTGAACTAATACAGTATAGCCTTTTTTTATTAATTTACCAACATGTTCTGGGATCAATGCTACACGTTTTTCATTTGGATACATAGTCTCTTCTCTAATACCTAATATCATATATTACTAATTTATTGTGATTTTATGGCAAATATATAAAAATATTATTAATTAAAATTTATTTTAAAGCTAATAGTAGTTTATTTTATTATAAATTATAAAAGTTAATTTATAATTTATTTTTCTTTTTTAGTATTATGAGTGCAATATTTTTATTAAGAAGTATGTCTTATTAATTTATATTTTTATTAGATACTTGAATACTATATGAATATTTTTATAAACTATCACGAAGTATCAAAAACACTCATTTTTATTAAAGTCACCTAATCTCCCCTTCACCCCTTCTCCCCGTCACCCAGTCACCCAGTCACCCAGTCTCCCCAGTCACCCTTTCACCCTGTCTCCTCGTCATACCATCTCCCCTTCACCAAGTCACCCTTTCTCCCCCCCGTCTCCCCGTCAAAATTCCTAAAATATTATAGCCAACGAACTAAGTAAAAATCTTGTTTATGAGCTAATAGAGGATGCTGTGGTCTCAGTCTGATAGAGAAATTATAAACACCGCTTTGCTCCATTGGTATAGTGCATTCATAAATAGATTTGGAACCTTCGCAACCAACAAAATCAAAAGTTTTTGTAAATTCTATATCTACTATACGGCCTTCTTCTTTTTTCCCAAAAATCATTTCTATAATTACATCATTTGGTTTTAATTCTTTAAGATCTAGTACAAGTTTGACATTAAATTTATCACCAAGAGGTAGATGGTGTTTAGAGCTATCAAACATTTCAATATTATCTAGTTTTATTTCATCCCAATTGCGGTATATTTTTCTTTTCCAGGAGATAAATGTAAATAAATCTTGATAATCATTATCAGAAAGAGTTTTATAATAATTGAATAAATTAGTATAGAATTTATTATCATATTCTAGAAGCATACGTTTGGTTATAAAATGTGGTGCTATATGAAAATAAGCATTTTTGATCATTTCAATCCATTTTTGAGGTACACCTTCACTATCTCTTTCGTAGAAAGTAGGGACTATTTCATCTTCTAAAGTACTATAAATCATCTCTGCATCTAATTGGTCTTGAAGGGTAGGATCGTCATAAGTATTTTCTTGTCTAAGAGCCCAACCACCTCCAGGTATATAGCCTTCGGCCCACCAACCATCTAATACACTAAAGTTTAAAGTACCATTCATAACAGCTTTCATTCCAGAGGTACCACTAGCTTCTAGTGGTCTTGTAGGTGTATTGAGCCATACATCTACTCCTTTTAGCAGCAATTTTGCAAATTCTGTATCATAATTTTCTATAAAAATAATTTTACCAATAAATTCTGGCATCCTAGAAACTTCAATAATTCTTTTAATTAAGTCTTCGCCAGCTTTGTCTGATGGATGAGCTTTTCCACTAAAGATAAAGCGAACGGGATACTGAGGATTATTTACAATACTTGCTAAACGTTTCAAATCAGTAAATATCAAATGAGCTCGCTTATATGTAGCAAATCTACGTGCAAAACCAATTGTTAGAATCTCTGGAGTTTTGTTTAATTCTTCTAAAGTACGAATTATATGACTAGGTAATTCCTGTCTTTGGGGCATTTCTTTTCCTAAACGCTCAATGATATTTTCATAAAGTTCTTGTTTTTGAATAGATTTTAGATGCCAGATAGCTAATGGTTTTAGTTTATCTATAAATTTCCAATGATCATGATTTTCGTGCATATGTTCGAAAAAATCATTGCCAGCTACCATTATAAAAGCTTTTTGCCAATCTGCACACATCCATGTTTTGGGATGTACTGCATTGGTAACATAATCAAAAAATAGTTCGCTATTAAAAAAGCCACGATATAGATTTTTGAACATATTACGAGTAACATTCTGATGAATTTTACTAACTGCGTTCACATAAACAGATGTTCTAATAGCCAAATGTGTTAAAGAAAATTCTTCATCTGTACGCGTCTCTCTACCGAAATCCATAAAGTCATCCCAACTAATATCTAAAGTTTCTGGTATATGAGCGAAATAGGCACGCATTAAATTCTCTGAAAATTTATCATGCCCAGCAGGTACAGGAGTATGAGTAGTGAAAATGGATGATTTACGAACTAATTCTAAAGCATGCTGAAATGGTAAATGTTGCTCTTTAATATAATATCTCAATCTAGCAATATTAGCAAATGCTGCATGTCCTTCATTTAAATGGAAAATATTCGGATAAATGCCCATAGCACGCATAGCATAGATGGAGCCGAAACCTAATAAATATTCTTGTTTCAGTCTCATCTCCCAATTAGCATCATATAGTCTAGCAGTTATTTCTTTATCTTCTTCCTGATTTTCTTCTATATCAGTATCTAATAAATACAATTTTATTCTACCAACGTTTACTTCCCATATCTTAGCATATACATTTCTACCTGGAAAAGGAAGCTGTATTTTCATCCATTCACCATTGCTATCTCTCACTGCTTTGATAGGTAAATTAGTAAATTTTTGTGGAGTATATTGTACTATTTGCTCACCTAAACGTGATAATTTTTGTTTGAAATAGCCATATCTAAAAAGTAATCCAAAAGCTACAATTGGGAAATTGCTATCACTAGCTTCTTTTAGATAATCACCAGCTAAAATTCCTAACCCACCACTATAAATTTTCAAAGAAGCATGTATGCCATATTCCATACATAGATAAGCAACTAATTTTTCATTTTCTTTGTACGGTGACAAAGACATATAATCTTTAAATCTTTTATAGATAGCATTTAATTGTTCTAAAAATGATTTATTTTGTGACAATTTAATAATCTCATCATAAGGCATCATCTCTAGCATTGCGATAGGATTACATTCAGATTTTTCCCAATTTACGGGGTTTATGTTTTTCATAAATTCAGTAGCTTCTATGTCCCATGTCCACCATAAATTTTGTGTTAGCTCTACAAGTGGTAATAATGATGGTGGATATTCTGGTTTTACAAAAACCTTTCGCCACTCAGCTAGATCTAACTCTTTTGGGCTGGTAACTACATATTCTTTGACAGTTTTGAAATAATATAGGTCAATTCTTTTTTCTGATTCTTTGAGAGCTATATCATATAAATCAAAGTAATAATTAATAAAATTATCCCAATGTGCTAATTTTGCTATTTGCCAACATTTTTCTCTTAAAGATTTTCTTTGTTCAAGATTTAGATGTAAATGTTCTAAAATGTAATCGCTAATATTATTAACTATGTCCTCGTCATTATAATCAGTTCGTTCTACTACTCTAATAAATGAGGCAGTGTCCATATTTAGTGATTTCACCCAATTACCATATCCAGATAAGCTAGTAGTGAGAGTAGGAATACCAAATGCTGTGCTCTCCATAGGAGTATAACCCCATGGTTCGTAATATGATGGGAAAATAGTAAGATCGAAACCCATTAGAAAATCGTAATAAGAGATATTTAGCAAACCATCATTGCCATCTAAATAAGTAGGAATAAATAAAACTTTTACCGGATTATCATCTTGATTGAGTAATCCTTCATTTCTAAAAGCATTGATTATAGGATCAGTATCTTCATAATTCAAATAATGAGATGTTAAGAATTTATGTTCAGCAGTTTTGTTATTATTATAGGCATCTAATACATCATGAATTGGTCCCTGAATACCTGCAGGTATGGCTATACAAGCATAAATATTGCGGTTCGGATTTTGATTTTTTATTTGCCCTAAAGATTTAATGAATAAATCTATACCTTTATTACGCATCTCATATCTACCAGATAAAAGCACTAGCAAAGGATCCTCGGCTTGTGCACCTGAAGTTGCTTTGAAGAGTCTAATGATTTTTTCACGAGAGGCAGACCTAATAGTATCATATTTTTCATCTTTAGGTACCATGTCTATATCAAAACTATTAGGAGTAATTACAGCAGGTTCTTTACCAAGTAGATACTTGCATTCATTAGCGGTTATAGGAGAAACAGTAGAGAATGCATCAGCATTACTAGCAGCACATTTCTCCATAGAATATTTAGAAATAATGTTAAATTGTTTACTCAATTGTTGTGGATCTAAATTAGCTAATTCATTGTACAAAGGCATACCATTGCCAGCTACAGTACGGCCTAATATCGTAGCGTGTGTAGTAAAAGCAGTACCTACTTGAGGTACTTTGTCTTCTAAATATAAAATGCCAGCACCAGTGAGCCATTCATGAAAATTAGCAACTATTTTGTCCTGAGCTGTTACATGGTGTTCGTAGAAATGATGAATAACTTTGCCTGCTTCGTATCCAAATAATGCTGGCTCTATATAGTCCCATCCACCATATAAAGAATCTAATTTATATTTCAACCATAAATCTGTGAATATTTTATCGCGTTGATCAAACAAATGCCTGAAATCTACTAAAATAGTTATAGGATTACCCCTTATTTGCCATCTACCTATTCTGATTTTTAGACCGTCTTCTCTAGCTTTTTTAACCCATTTATTATAAAGTCCATCATCTTGTACAAATAAACGTTCATTAGAAACATCTTTGATTATGTCTGGGCCTATTAAAATATATTGTGATCCTAATAAAGCTTCTAACTTATATGCTTTTGTAGATAATACAGTGTATATGCCACCTACTTTATTACATACTTCCCAACTAACCTCAAACAAAAAATTGGGTATAAGTTTTTTATTTTCCATTTTTTCCTACTTTTTATTCTTTACAAATTTAATATTAAATTAAACAATGGAATAGCAATTAGAATTAAGTTAATATAAATAATATTTATTTATATCTAAAAAATATTGTTTTTAGATTTTTAAATCAAAGATTTTGTCCTAAAAAATTATTTATAATTTTCCTAGCTCTGTGCAGTTTACCTTTTACAGTTCCTATAGGCAAATTAAGCTCTTGGGCAATTTCTTCATACTTTTTTTCTTCGAAATAAAACTTTTCTATCAAAATACGATAATGCGGTTTTAGCAAAGAGATATAATTTTTGACAGCATTTTTTTCTTCTCTTTTAATTACAATATTATCTGGTTCATTTTTATTATCTTCTGCTATGTCATTTATAAAATTATTGCTACCATCGGATGTAATATCTGATTTGCAATTATTTAATACATTTTTTTTAGAATTACGTATATAGTCTATAGTATTATTTTTGGCAATAGTGTATATCCAGGTGCTAAATGCATAATCAAAAGAATACATAGATAAATTGACAAATGCTTTATAAAAAGTCTCCATTAGTATATCCTCAGCTTCTATGCGATCTCCTATCATTTTGACAATAAAAAAATACAATCCATCTTTATAAAAATTCATTAAAGTAGCAAAGGCTATGCTATCACCTTGCTTTGCTTTACTCACTAGCTCATCTATGTATTTTTTATCTTTATTCATAAATAAATAACTAAATTTATTTCCATTTATTTTTTTTATTAAAAATACTTATAATATAAAAAATAGATAATACTAAAGAACTCACAAAATCTAATATTGGAGAAAATAGTATCAATTTTTTTTCTTGTAAATTATGATTAATTTTATATAATATCAATATTTGTATTACTACTTTTAATATAAATATGCATATAGCAAATAAATATGCTTTTAACACAACAATTTGCAAAATTATTAGTAGGGGAAGTAATATTTCTAGTAGATGAAAAAGCCCCAAATAAATAGAAGCGTCTAATTTGTATAATGAAGAACTTCTGAAATGACGTTTTTTTTGTATAAAATATTTCTTTAATGTATTTGGAACCTTAGAAATTGTGTGTGCTTGAGGATCTATGCAAATAGCAGTATTTTTGTTGTTAGCGGCCTCTTTAATAAATAAATCATCATCACCAGAGTTGATATGCATATGATTAGCAAAGCCTTTCACTTTAAAAAATAATTCTTTTTTGTAAGAAAGATTTCTACCTACCCCCATGTATGGAAATCCCCAAAGTGCTGCTGAAAAATACATAACTGAATGAATAAATGTATCCCAGCGAATCAGACTATTTAAAAAACCTTTCTTTTTTTCATATTTACCATAGCCCAAAACGATTTCAGTATCTTGAGAATATGACTCTATCATTTTCATCAACCATTTATCTGACGCTGGTTTGCAATCTGCATCAGTTAATAATAGATATTCATGCTTTGCATTTTTTATTCCAATTGATAAAGGGAATTTTTTGCCTCTATATGAGTTAATTATATTATTATCTAACTTTAAATAATTTATATTTGGATAAATATTTTTAAAATGACAGATCACATCCTCAGTATCATCAGTAGAGTTATCATCTACTACTAGTACTTCGTAGGCAACAGGATAATTTTGCTCACAAATGAATGGTAAATTATTTTTCAGATTAAAACTCTCATCTTTAGCTACTATTATGATGCTAGCAGGAGGATATGTATTATTGATCTTTGGTCTATAAAAAGCTAAACGTACAAATATCACTAAGTAATAGATAATAATCAAAAAAAAGACAATTAACAAACAGATTGTCAATGGATTAGTTAAAAATATCGCATTCATAATGCAGCAAAATTACAAATAGATATTTAATTGATGTGTATAAATGTTGAAAAAATTAATATTTATTCAAAATATTGAAGCAATAAGCTTTGAAAAAAATATCACTCTCTATCCTTCTAATAAATTCTATAAATACTTAAAAGATGCCACTGTAGGTAAACTAATAGGGCCTTTGCCATCAGATAATGGACAAGTCATGTTCATTATAATAGAAAAAACTCCTGAAAAAATCAAATCATATAATGAGGTAAAAGATATATGCTACAATGCTGTAATAAATGAGAAAAAGAATACACTAGATAAATTATTTTATCAAAAAATATTAAAAGACTATCCAATAATTCTAAATAAGGATTTTTTTAATAAACACTAATGTACCAATTTTATCCTCGTAGAACTATACCTAATTGAGTATTCAACGCATCAATGATTTTTTTCATTATATTATCTATTTCCTCATCAGTGAAGGTAGATTGTTTTTTTTCAAAAATTATGCTAATTGCGTATGATATTTTACCAGCAGGCAGATTTGCACCATCATATACATCGAACAGATTTACTTCTTTTACATACTTGGGAGCTACCTTATAAATGACATCTTTAATATTATGAAAAGTAACATCAGAACTCAAAAGCAGAGACAAATCACGTCTTACGATTGGAAATTTATTGGGCTCTATATATTTAATAGTAGTTTGTGTAGCTAAATCATATAATTTTTCCACATTGATTTCAGCATAAAATACGGGCTCATCAATATCAAAATATTTCAATACTTCATCTCTCACTTCGCCAATAGTAGATAAGGATATATTTTCTGTGGTTATTTCAAAAGAATTTACTAAAAACCCATTTTCTTTTTCTTTATAATCTAATTGTTTATTTTTAATATGTTGGTATAATAAATTTTCAACGATAGATTTTATATCAAAAAGATCAATAGTATTAGATTTGTATTTCCAATTTTCTGCAAAGAGGCTACCAGTCATCCATAAAGCTAATTGATTAGTTTCTATGAATTTTTCTTTTACATCTTGGGCTTGTTCATTTTTAATTTGATAAACTTTAGCAAACTCAAAAAATAATAGATTTTTTTGTTGTCTATTAAGGTTATATGCTAGAGATCTGAGCCCACCAAAAAGCAGTGATGGACGAAGTATATTTAGTTCTCTACTAATAGGATTTAATACTTTTACATATTTATCCTCTGATAGTATATTAAAATGTTTATAATCGTTTTCTGATTCTAGGCTATTATTCATTATTTCGGTAAAACCTTCTGCTTTTAACTTTAGAGATATATTATAAGTAAAATTATGATATGAAGATTTATATGAATTAATAGAATAATCCACTCGCTTAGGACTATTGATTTTATCAAATCCTGCGATACGAATTAGCTCCTCAGCAATATCTACTGGCTGTTTAACATCAACCTTTGCCATAGGCACTTTCACAGTTAGATTATTTTCATTTTCATCTAATAGATTAAAATTCAAATCCAAAAGAATTTTTTTTGCATTTTCTTTAGCAATAGCAGTACCGAGGAACTTATTTGTTTTATCAAGATTAAAGGTAATAATATCTGGATAAATGTCTTTACCAATAACTTCTATCATATTGCTAGATAAATCTCCACCAGCTATATCTTGTATGAGCTTAGCAGCTCTTTGGAGTGCAAAAACTATTATACTATAATCTGCACCTCGTTCATAACGATATGCAGCCTCAGTGTGCAGATTATGTCTGCGAGCAGATTTGCGAATATATGAAGGATTGAAAAAAGCACTTTCAATGAAAACAGTTTTAGTATTTTCAGTAACGCCACTATCTATACCGCCCATTATACCAGCCATACACATTGGCTCTTCAGCATTGCAAATCATCAAATCTTCATTAGATAGCACTCTTTCTACACCATCTAGAAATTTGAATTTCATACCTTCATTAGCAGTTTTCACTATTACTTGATGTCCTTTTATTTTGTCATAATCAAAAATGTGCAATGGCTGACCTATCTCCATCATTACATATTGAGAAATATCTACAATATTATTAATGCTTTTCATTCCCCATGCGTTTAGATAGTTTTTTAGCCACAGTGGACTTTCTTTTACAGAAACATTATCTATAACTACACCGCAGTATTTAGGGCAAGCTTCAGTATTATCAATTTTAATGGAAATAGGCAATTGTCTAGTTGGATTAATATCTACTATTTCTGGGAGCAAAAATTTATAACCTATTTGTGGAAATCTCTGATTGAGAGCAGCATATATATCTCGAGCTATTCCCAGATGAGAGGTAGCATCAGCTCTGTTTGGTGTCAACCCTATTTGATAAATAGTATCTTTATAGATATAATCTTTGAAAACGACACTAGCTTTTTCACCAACCATAATATCATTAGATAAAACTAATATCCCTGCATGAGAGCTACCGATGCCTAGTTCATCCTCTGCACATATCATCCCATTACTTTCTATACCACGAATTTTAGATTTTTTTAGTTTTACCCATTCATTGCCGAAGTGCACGTATGATCCAGGTAAAGCCACTACTACCTTTTGCCCTTCAGCTACATTGGGAGCCCCACAAACAATTGTTAATGGACTTACATTCCCTATATTTACTAAAGTTTTGTGTAAATGATCTGTACCTTCTATTTTTTCTACCTGAATAACCTCACCGATTACCATATTATCCATCTGCCCAGGTATACTTTCGTATTCTGTTATTTGCTCTACCTCTAGACCTACAGAGTTTAAAATATCATATAGTATATCATTATTTATGTTCCAAGGATTTATAAATTTTTTCAGTAATTCTACAGAGACTATCATAAGTATTTTAATTTTTTAATAATTAAATGCAAAATTCAATAATTTTTTTTACTTGAGAAATTTTTTAAAAGGTGAAAACAAAAAATTTAAGTAAAAATAGAAAAATTATTTTTTTAATGAAAAAATAAATGTAATTTTGCAAAAATATAATGTAAAAATGGGTGGAGCAGTTGTTACTTTTATGATAATAGCTATTATTGTTGCTATTTTATGGTGTATAATTATTTTAATACAAAATCCTAAAGCTGGGTTTGCTGCTAATTTTTCTGTAGCTAATACAATGTTTGGAGCTAGAGAATCTGCAAATAAATTAGAAAAAGCTACATGGATAATGGCAGTGATTATATTAGTATTATCTATTGCATCAGCATTAGTAGTACCTAAAGGTGAGCAAGTGCAAGGTAGCAAAGTTAAGCAAGCTGTCGAGCAAACTCAAACTCCTATTAATATACCACAGAGTCCTTCTCCTATAGCACCTCAAATACCAGAAGAAGG
>LUZL01000242.1 GCA_001603615.1 Bacteroidales bacterium Bact_20
TTATTAGTGTCTGCTCCTATATTACACCATTCTCCTATAAATGCATTTCCCATAAATCCGTCGTGAGCTTTATTGCTATATGCTTGAAAGACGACATTATTTACTTCCCCTCCGATTTTACAATGTGGCCCTATTGTAGTATTGCCATAAATTTTAGCTCCAGCTTTTATTTGTGAATATTCGCCAAGTGATAGGGGACCTTTGATCACAGCGAAATCCATAATTTCTGAATTTTCACCCAAATATATATTACCTTGCTCAGCATCTAATGAACATACTGACAATTTTACTCCTTTTTCTAAAAATATTTTATCCTTTCTTTTAGTAAATACATAGTCAGGGATAGCCTCTGATTGTCTATTGTGGGTTAAAAGTTCAAAATCTTTATTTATTTCTTCTCCATTAAATGAAAAAATATCCCATGTCCTTTGAATAAGTTTTATTTGACCATTATATATTTGGTAATTAATATTATTTTGTATGTTATTGTTTATCAACTCTTTAGAATAATTCTTGGTTCTTACAGCTACGAATGCTCCATTGTTTATTAAAATTTGATCTTTATCTAGTTTTAAAATTTCTTTTACTAAACCTTTGTCTGGTAAAATACGAGCATCTATCCATAAAGTTTCATCTGTTGTCTGAGGAAGAGAATATTTATTTTGTAAATATTCTGTAGTGTATAAAAAAATATTTGCATTTGTATATTTTTGCCATTTTTCTTTAATTGTCAATATACCAACTCTGATATCTCCTATCGGTCTTGTAAATACAATAGGAAGCAAATGATCTCTATCTATATCTATTAAAATAATGTCTTGCATTTTATTATTTTTATACGAAAATAGCAATTAGTATATTATTAGCAAAATTTTTTTTAATAAAAATATATATCTTCTAATTACTATATACAGCAAGACAAATACAAAAATATCGATCACTTATTTATAGATCGATATTTTAATATAATAGTAAATATTTATTATTATTCTTCGTTTTCTATGCCTGGATTATAATTTTTGTATCTATTTCTAAATTTATCTATACGACCAGCTGTATCGACAAGCTTCATTTTACCAGTGAAAAATGGGTGCGAAGCACTTGAAATTTCTACTTTTATTAATGGATATTCATTACCATCTTCCCACACAATAGTTTCTTTTGATCTAGCAGTGCTACGAGTGAGAAACATATAATCATTAGACATGTCTTTGAAAACTACAAATCCGTATTCTTTTGGATGAATCCCTTTTTTCATTTTTATTTTTATTTTAGTTGGCAAAATTAATAATATTTTTTTAAATAAAAAAGTTTTATTACTAAAAAATTTGGTACATTAAGTTTACTGATTTAACTTTGCATAAATTAAACAAAATTATTATGATTAGTAATATCTTAGACTTAGAAGTACATAAAAAAATGATTGAGTATTATTTAGATTTAATTAATGAAAATAAAAATCCCTCTAATCTTAAACTTTTATTACAAGAAATTGAAACATTGCATTCTATCGTTTTAAAAGAATATATCAATTCTTTATCTTTAGATTTTAATACTACTTTGACGGATGATAAACAAAATGAACCAATATCTGATGATAAACATACAAATGCTAATATAGAAATGTCTGATGTAGATATTCAAATAAACGAAACAAATAACGAAATTCAAAATATTAAAGAAGAAGATACCACAGATGAAAAAAAAGATATTGATATAAACGAAGTTGTTAATGATATTTTGCATGAAAATATAAAGTTAAATTTTGAAGACTCTCAAGAAATAACTTTAGATTTTGGAAAATTTAGTAATTTTGAAAAAAACACAAATAATATTGATAGCCTAAAAGATGATACTAAGACTATTTTGGATTCTTTCATAAATAATGAAATAGAAAATAATAATAATCATCTTGATAGTAAATTAATTATTAATAATAAAATTGATGATTTAAGTAAAGCTTTTAGTATAGCAGACAAATATTTTATTACTAATAAATTATTTAACGATAATACAATAGCTTTCTCCATGGCTATAGAATCTATAAATCAATGTGCTACTATTGATCAAGTAAATATAATTTTAAAAGAGCTACAACATAAATACCAATGGGATACTCAATCTAATGAATATAATTATTTTTACTCAATTATTCAGCAAAAATTTAACTAAAAAATGAAATTATTTATAAAAATTTGTTTACCCATAGCAAGTATTATATTTTGCTTAAAAGTTTCTGGGCAGGATATACAATATACTCGTATGATCATAGAGAGATTAGCAAGTCAAGAGTTTGCAGGTCGTAGCATAGCTGATAGTGGTATATTCAAAGCAGCTAGTTTCATTGAAAATCAATTTCGGTCAAATGGTGTATTACCATTAGCTCAATTAGATAATAATTATAAACAATGCTTCCCTGTGTCATCCTCTTTGAGTATAACTGCAGCAGATATCAAACTAGATGGTAAAGAAC
>LUZL01000243.1 GCA_001603615.1 Bacteroidales bacterium Bact_20
TTTAATAGTTATAAATGATGGATATATAAAATCTTTTGCAAACATTTTTTTAATGTTTTTTTAACGTTTAAACAAAAATACAAAAAAATTGTAACTCGTAGAATATATTAAAGCACAAAAGTATTTAATCAGATATCACTAGTTAGATATCACTAGCATAAATTAATTTTTAGATTTATGTTTTTTTATCGTATATTTGTTAAAAAAAATGGAAAATAAATTTTTTGAAACTTCACAAGGAAAAATATTTTATAGTATCAATGGTAGTGGTCCAGTAATATTATTTCTTCATGGATTTCCATTTAATAAAACTATATGGTATCCATATATGGAAAGAATAAATGAATTTACAACTTTGGCAATAGACCTACCTGGGCATGGAGATAGCGATTTATATAGCGAGCCCGATATAGATAAATGGTCTGAAAAAATCTATGAGCTATTATTATTTTTATCAATAAATAATTTAACAATTATTGGTCATAGTATGGGTGGATACGTAGCATGCAGTTTTGCTGAATTATACCCGAACATGATAAACGGATTAGGACTTTTTCATAGCTCAGCTAGAGCAGATAATGATGAGAAAAAACAAAATCGTAATCGTGTGATCAAAACTATTGAAGAAGATCATATTAAATATATTGCCAATTCTATCCCTACACTTTTCGCTCCAGATAATAGTAAAAAATATAATCTAGAAATATCCAAATTAATAGAACAAGCAGATAAAATGGATAAACAAGCTTTAATAAATGCACAATTAGCTATGAGAGATAGAGAAGGACATTTGGAAATGCTAAATACTGCTCAATTTCCTTTTTTGTTTATTATTGGCAAACAAGATCCGAGTATACCATATGAAACATCTCTAGCACAAGCTACTCTATCTAGTGTATCACTAATCTTAATGTTAGAAAACTGTGGACACATGGGTTTCATAGAAGATTTTAATAAAACATTTTTAGCTGTTAATAGCTTTGCTAAACTCTGTAATGAATAATTTTTTTTGCTAAAAATATGCCTGATAAAAACTTTTTAATTTTTACCAATTTATTCCCTTATTTCAACGATACTCAAGGAGGATCCTTCATCACTAATAGATTGATGATTTTTAAATCATTAAATATTAATTTCAATGTTTATGCTCTGATACCTGATGATACATTTTTTGTTAAGATGCTAAAAAAATATTTTGGAAAAAAAATATTTGATGATCCTAAAACAAATTTTGAAATCCATGAAATAAATTATAATTTCATAACTATTCATAGAAATCTATTAAATGTCATTAAAGAAAGAACTATCAGAGAAAAAATTTTTTTAAAATATAGTGATAATATACTTAATCAACTATATGACCAAGTAAAAAATAGAAATTATAACTTAATAATAGCCCATGGTATGTATGATCCACCTGCAGGATTAATTGCTAAATATTTTTCTGAAAAACTAAAAATACCATATGTCGTCAATTGTCAAGGTAGCGATATCAACTACAAAATGCGATTAAGTCCTGAGCTGTATATTGATGTACTGGAAAATGCAGCCAAAGTAATATTCGTTAGTAATGCTATTTTAGAAAAAGCAAAAAGCTTTGGCTATAGTGGTAATAATGCTACAGTGAGTCCTAATGGTGTAGATTTAGATAACTTCAAACCTCTTAATAAAGAAAAAATAAAGCTAGATTTAGAGTTAAGAAATGAGGTTGTCGGATTTGTTGGCAACCTTTTACCAGTGAAAAGAGCTGATAAATTACCAGAAATTTTCGAAAAAATATCAAAACACAGAAAAGTAGATTTTTTAGTCGTAGGAGACGGCCCACTTAGAAAAGATATAGAAAAAAGATGTAAAGAAAAAAATATAAATGTGATTTTCACTGGCAAAATACCCTATGATGATATTCCCAAATATATGAATGCTATGGATGTAATGATATTACCTAGTAGAAATGAAGGTTTTGGAGCTGTAATCATAGAAGCTCAGGCATGTGGTGTGCCTGTGGTAGGTAGCGACAATGGTGGTATACCAGAGGCTATAGGAGATGGGGGCATTATTGTCAAAGATGGAAATAATTTCGAAATGAAATTAGCAGAAGCTGTATTAAAAATATTAGATAATCCATTAAATAAAGATATTCTTAGACAAAGAGCACTTAATTATTCATGGGATAATATTGTACAAAAAGAATTAGAAATATATGAAAAAATAATTTTTCACAATTAAAAATTAATTATTAATTTTGCAAACGAAAATCAACGGGGCATAGCGTAGTCCGGTTATCGCGCCTGCTTTGGGAGCAGGAGGTCGCAGGTTCGAATCCTGCTGCCCCGATTTACTTGTAATATTTTTAGGTCTCGTAGCTCAGCTGGATAGAGCGGCAGCCTTCTAAGCTGCGGGTCGTGGGTTCGAATCCCGCCGGGATCACAAGCAATGAAAAAATTTTCTTTTTTTTTATTTTTAAATTTAATTTTTTTCAATTTAATAGCTCAAAATTTTATTGGCATAGCTAATTTAGGAGCTAATATCTCTCAGGTAGATGGAGATGAGATATATGGATTTAGAAAATTCGGAGCTAATGTGGGGCCTAGTGTTATGTACTCTTTTGGTAAAAAACAACAATGGCAAATAATATTAGAAACTAATTTTAGTCAAAAAGGCTCTTATCAAAAATATCCTAATTCTTATATAGATACAATGAAACTCCCATACTATAATCTTAGATTAAATTATGTAGAAATACCACTTATAATATTGTATAATGATAATAATTTAATAAGTTTTGGTGGAGGTCTAAGCTATGGTAGACTTACTAAGGCAAAAGAATACGAATATGGTAATTTGATTAATTACAGTACTCTACGTGGACCATATGATGCTGATGATTGGCAAATAATAGCTGACGTAAGATTTAGAATATATAACAAACTTTATGGAAATATAAGATATTCATATAGTATAGATAAAATCAGGACTAGAAATTACGACAATGGAGTTAGCCAATGGACTCGCGACCAATATAATAATGTAATCTCAATTAGGCTTTTGTGGTATTTTAATCAAACAGTAGAGAATAAAAAAGTAAATAAATGATTC
>LUZL01000244.1 GCA_001603615.1 Bacteroidales bacterium Bact_20
CTGCTACTTGTGTGCTATATACTGCTAATCCCTTTGTGTGCTTTCTTACTAAAACTTTTTTAGTTTTAGATTTCATCACAGCCTTTTTGAACTCTTCATTAGGTTTGATACAAATAGTATTTTTTTCTGACACTCTATGCTTCAATTCATTTTTTAACTGTTCGTTTAATACTCTATGCTCACCTGTATGTTTGAAAAGTAAATTACCTTCTCTATCTGTCATCACTAGCACAGCTACATTAGGATGTACAGTCTTCATAGCTTGCTCTTTCTCTTCTAAACTTTTGAATCTTCGCCCTTTCTCTGAATATTCCATTAATAGCTCATCTGCTTCAGTAATTCCAGAGAAAGTAATGCCACCTTCAAATCCTTGGATAGCAGATAGAATTCTATGTCGCCATTTGAAACTAGTTGGTAAACTGATACCTACTTCTTTAGCACAAGCTCTGAGACTTTTACCCTCAAGCATACATTTTAAATAGTCAAGCATAAGATAATATTTATGTGAGTAATAAACAATAGACTTAGCAGTCTCTCTGAATCTATACTTACAACTTTTACACTGATATACTTGCCTACCATCACTAAAACCAGCTTTAGCTACATGCTCATAGTCGCATCTAGGACAGATAGGAGCAGTAGATAAAATCTTTATTCTTTGATAATCTAGAGCTGTCAACTTATTTTCTGTGAGAAATTCGTAGAGATTATCTAGGAATTTACGTTTACCTTCTTTGGTAAGCGCCAGCATTTCTGCTATGACTTCGGATGAATATTCCATAATTTTTAATTTTTTCAAAAGTAATTAAAATATTTAACATGAAAAGTTAAACATAAATGTATTTTACAAGATATAAGAACACCTTACAAGTGTTCTTATATCTACGCTTTTTTTGACAATTTAATCTCCCTAAACAAATTATAACAATTCTGTTTTTATATAATTTTCATGATTTAATGCATTTACATAGATTGTTTGAGTTGGATATGCAAACTCAATACCTTCTTTTTCAAAAATCTCTTTTATTTCAAAGTTTATTTTTTGCTGGGTTTCCATATATTTTTTGTATTCTGGATCTAATATATAATATACTATTTCAAAAATTAAACTGAAATCCCCATATTTATGAAAATGTACCCTATCTATGGTACATATTTCAATGTCATTAATAATATTGGTGATTATTTCTGGTATTTTTTTTAACTTTTCACTTGGTGTATCATAAGTTACTCCTATAGTAAATACAATACGACGTTTTTGCATACGTTTATAATTACGAACCCTACTATTTCCTAAATCTTTATTAGAAATTATTATTTCTTCGCCACTCAGACTTTCTAATTTGGTAGATTTGATGCCAATTTTTTTTACAATACCTGATATATCTCCCACCACTATATAATCCTCAATATCAAATGGGCGATCAAAGTATATAGAAAAGCTAGCAATCACATCTCCTAATATTGCTTGTAAAGAAAATGCAATTGCAATACCTCCAATACCTAAACCTGCTACTAATGTTGTTATATTAACTCCAAAATTCTCTAACAGTATCAGTGCTGCTATAATCCATAATATTGCTTTCAAGATATTATTTATTAATTTTATAATACCTACATCTGTTACTCTACCTTCTTCTACTCTTTTTTTAGTAATATTATCTGTGAAATAATTAATCCAAACAATTATTATTTTAACTGTGTAATAAATTATAATAATAGTTACAAAATAATTATATATTTTACTAATATTTGGAGCAATATTTATAAATTTAAATGCTACCCATAATGCTATAGCCAAGTATAGTGGCCAATTGATTAATTGTAAACATTTTACTAATAAATCATCTATTTCAGTTGTAGTTTTTTTAGCTATTTTCTTTAATCTATTAAGAAAAATAGTTTTGAACATCCATAAAATTAATGCGGTTAAAATAAATGCTATTAAACTAATTATATACTCTTTCACAGTATTTCCCCAAAATGTTTGAAACAAAATATTTTCCATATTCTAGTATTTTTTATTAATTACTTTTTACAAAGAAAATAATTTTTTTGATAACAGAATAATACAATTTTATTTTTAACTGTTTAGATGACTAGGATTTAATCTGCTTGATATTTTCAGCAATATCAGACATTATCAAACTTCATTTGCTATAATTATACTTTAAAATTATATCTATGTTAAAAAAATGAAATTATATCCTTACAATAAATTCATAAATTGTATAAAAAAACGCAGTAATTAAGCAATTTAACAAGTAAAAAAAATGATTAAATTGAAGTATTTTAATTTTAAGATTTATTTTGATTTTTTTTTAATGAATTGTAGTTTTTAAAGATATCAAAAAAATAAATGCGACTCGTATGAGTCGCATTTATCCAAGTTATGAGTGTAAAAAGTAAATCGTTTATTTTATTATTAGTAGCGTACCATTTTGAGAGATTTTATCTTGGAAAATAATTTTATACATATATGTACCAGCTCGTACATCACTAGCATCCCAATCATTTTGATAGTTTTTACTTTGATAAATTAATTTCCCATCATTAGAGTAAATATATACTTGAGTATTTGGATATTTTTCTATGTTTTTAATTTCAAAGCGATCATTTACACCATCACCATTAGGAGTTATAGCATTAGGAATTATTACATCGCAATGATAAAAAGATACTACAAATGTATCTAAATATGTTTGACAACCAATAATTTTTGCAACATAGACTCCTGGAGTAGAAACATTTATAGATTTAGATTTTTTATTTGTGTTCATCCATTCTACTTCATATTTTGAAGTATCTATATTTAAAGTCAGTGTTACTTCACTACCCACACATCCAGATAAATGTTTAGGTGATATATCTGTAGGAGGAGGTAATATTCTAACTTTAGTTGTAGCATACAATGGTTTACTAGTTTGATCATTTATAGGAGTTATAGTTATACTATATGTTCCTGATTCAGAAATGTATATTTTATTCCCTGTTTCTCCATTACTCCATTTGAAATTATATTGTTCAATATTGGGTATAGATGGACTTAGCAATATTGGTTTCTCTGAGCAAATCTCTCTAGGCATGTATAATGATGTAGTAATATCCATTTTTTCATTTTTGATCTTAGCTGAACTAGTTTTATCACTTTCTATATTTTTATCTTTATTATAAGCAATTAGATTATTTTTTAGTAATTTAAAATTCAATTTTATACTGTTTTTTTGATTTTCTGGAATATTTAATTCATTTAGAACATTAATAACAGAAGTTTCGTTAGAATCTATATTTAGATAAAGGATTTTGTTTTTATCATCAAGTACATATAAATTACTATCATTAGATAATATACTAAAGTGATAATTTTTACTGAAATTATCTATATCTTGATAAGTATTTTTATTATTTATATAAATAATAATAGACAAAATAGCTATTGATATACTTAATAAACTAGTAGTTAATATTTTATTTGATATATTTTTTCTTTTATGAATAGTGTTATTTAGAATCTTTTTTTCTAAAAAATCAAAATAATCTTCAGGGACTTCATAGCTGTCGAAAGCTTTTTGTATTTGGTCCTTTTCGAAATTATTAAGTTTCATTTATTGTGGTATTTTTTTGTTAGACATAAAATTAATACAAAAGTTTAATATGTTGATGAAAAAAATTTTTTAATTTTTTTCATTGCTTGATGATAAGAAGATTTTAAAGTATTTTCAGAAGTATGCATTACCTCAGAGATATCCTTGTATGACATATTAGAGAAATAGCGAAGATAAAATACTAATCTTTGCTTAGGTGGCAGTTGATTAATAGCTTTTATAAGATTTATTTCTATATCATCTCCTTTAAAATTAGCATCATCTTTTAAATGATCTAAAAAATTTTCATTTAACTCATCTATTGAAATAAATAAAGCTGACTTTTTTTTACTAATAAAATTTATAGATTCATTAGTAGCTATGCGATATATCCAAGTATATAGTTTCGAATCTCCATGGAAATTATCTAAATTTTCCCATATTTTTATAAAAGTATTTTGAACTACATCATTAGCATCATCATGAGAAATCACAATTCTGCGAACATGCCAATATACTTTTTCTTTATATTTTTTTAATAATAATTTAAATCCTTCAGTTTTAGTTTCTGAATTAGAAAATAAAGAAATAATATAACTATCTGAAGGATCAGTCATCTAAATAGAATTTTTTCTTTTTAATACATTTAAAGCAGCATTAATGATATTAGAAGATTTCAAACCATATTTTATCATCAGCTCATCTGGAGTGCCACTTTCTCCGAAAATGCAATCCATAGCTACATACTCTATAGGTGCTGGACAATTTCTAACAGAGACTTGAGCTACAGCATCTCCTAAACCACCGTGTATCACATGTTCCTCTGCTGTTACTGCACATTTTGTTTTGAGTAAGCTATTTATAATAGTTTGCTCATCAATAGGTTTAATGGTATGAATATTAATTAGTTCTGCATCAATTCCCATTTTTTCTAATTCATCACAAGCATATAGAGCTTCCCATAATAGATGTCCTGTAGCGAATATAGTTATATCATTGCCAGTTTTCAATGTAATGGCTTTACCTATTTCGAAAGGTATATTATCTGGCATGAAATCAGGAACTACTGGTCTGCCAAAGCGTAAATATACAGGTCCTAAATATTCTGATATAGCTCTCACTGCTTGACGTGTTTGAGTATAGTCAGCTGTATTAATCACAATCATATTTGGCAATGCTCTCATCATAGCAATATCTTCCATAATTTGATGGCTAGCACCATCTTCTCCTAATGTTATACCTGCATGTGATGCACATACTTTCACATTTTTAAAACTATAGGCCACACTCTGTCTGAGCTGATCATATACTCTGCCAGTAGAAAATACTGCAAATGTACCTGTAAAAGGTATGAAACCAGCATTAGCTAGTCCAGCTGCTATTCCCATCATATTAGCTTCTGCTATACCCACTTGAATAAATCTGTCGGGAAAGTTTTGAGCAAATTTTTCCATTTTCAATGAACCAGTTAGATCTGCAGTAAGTGCTACTACGCGTGAATTTTCTCGCCCTAATTCAAAAAGCTCATCACCAAACCCGCTCCTAGTGTCTTTTTTTTGCTTAATAGGATATCTCTCTTTTAGCATAATTGTAATTTAATTAATTTGTATCTGTTTATTTTTATTGTAAAATTATATATTTTATCTGATAATAAGATAATAATTTTAAATATATAAAAATTATTTAAAATTATTTTGTTACAATTACAAAGATAAAAATTAAATATTAAACTAATTTTCTAAAATCCAGAGATCATTTTGTCTAGTTAGAGTTTTTAATTCAAGCAATCTTTGCTCTGCTTCTTGTTTAGTTTGGTATTTTTCATAAGCTATTCTAAATTTTTTACCAGTTTCATCAGGTATGATTTCGGCATTATTAAATCCTTTTTTTATAAAATTATTTCTAATATATTCAGCATCATCATAATCAATAGTGCTAGCTCC
>LUZL01000245.1 GCA_001603615.1 Bacteroidales bacterium Bact_20
TCTGAATTTGTGGCTGCTGATGCTATTATTAGAAATGTAAAAGTAAGTTTTGATAAAATTAGTAAAAACGACGAAGAGTTACCTTTTGTAGTGCAAATATTTGGTAATGATCCAGTAATAATGGGAGAAGCAGCTAAGATGGTAGAAAATGCTGGTGCAGAAATCATAGATTTGAATTTTGGCTGTCCCATGAAAAAAATTGTTTCCAAAGGAGCAGGTGCAGCTTTGCTAAAAAATCCAGAATTAATGATAGAGATCACTAAAAATGTAGTAAAAAGTGTCTCTATACCAGTAACTGTAAAAACTAGATTAGGCTGGGATGAGTCTTCAATTATTATTGATAAAATAGCTCCTAAATTGCAAGATTGTGGTATTGCAGCGCTTACTTTACATGCTCGCACTAGGAAACAATTATATTCTGGAAATGCTGACTGGACTTATTTTCTAAAATTGAAATCGGATTCTAGTATTTCTATTCCTCTCATTGCTAATGGTGATATAGATAATCCTGAAAAAGCAAAGATATTATTTAATGATTATGGCATGGATGCAGTTATGATCGGAAGGGCAGCAATAGGGAATCCTTGGATTTTTAGAGATTGTAATGCTTATCTATTAAATGGTCAATTGCCCAAAGAAATTACTATAGATGAGAGAGTAGCTATTTGCAAAAAACATCTTAATGAATTAGTTGCTATGAAAAATGAGAAAGTTGCTATTATTGAAATGAGGAAATTCTTTAAGAATTATTTTAAAGGCATTCCCAATATCAAGCAATATAGGATTCAGTTATTAGAGGCTACTATGCTAGATGAAATTTATAATATTTTTAATGATATTATAAAATTTAAAATGGAAGAATAATAAAAAAGCCCCTCACAAATGAGTGGCTTTTTTATTTACTTTTATGTAAAATTAATTTTTAGCCTTTGCCTTGGCCAGCTTTTACTTGTTCTGGTTGAGTAGCTGGTTTGGGTTGTTGAGGTTTTGGTTGTTGTGGTTTTTGTTGAGCTGCTGCAGCTTCTGCTTGAGCGATGCTGTCTTGTCTTGCTTTTTCTATTTGAGCTAAACTATCAGCTACGCGTGCGCTATCAGCTTTTACTTTTGCAATGCTATCTGCTATACGTGCACTGTCTAATTTTGCTTGTTCAGCTTTTTTCTGAGCATTTCCGCAGGATGCTAATACCATCATACCTGCTACTAATACTACTACTACTAAATTTTTCATATCCATTTTTATTTTTTATGGTTTGACGTGCAAAATTATGAAAATTTTTTTATTAAAAAAAATTTTTTTTCTTTAATTTATTAAAAAAATTTATTCTTCATAAATGTTAATTGATCTCATCAATTTAAAGTAAATTGTTATATTTATCTTTTGCAATATTAATGATAGTTTGGTCGCCTTTAAAATTATTTATTAAATGCTCTAGAGTAGCTTTTGCTTGATATATGTCTCCACGACTAAAGTAAACATCTGACAATAAAATAAATCCTCTAGCTATCCAATCTTCGTATGCAGCGAAATTTTCAACCATAGAAAATATTTTTTGTTCTGCATCATTTAAATTACCATTCATATAATCTATGTATGCTAGGTAATACGTCGCTTCAGCACCTATCTCTGATTTATTTTTTGAGATATTTTTACATATTTCGGCACATTCGTTGATATTGTTTGTTTGAAAATAGATACGAGCCTTAGTGATATTAGCTTGTAGTTTATCATTTTCGTCCATATCTGGACTATTTATTATATTATTTGCCACCTCTATTACTTTATCGTAATTTTTTACATATTCATAAGCTTTTAATAAATTTCTCATAGCCTCTATCCTGTTTATTTTTACTTGAGATATTTGTAATAACTTCTCATAAAGTGGAATACAAGCCTCATATTCATTGCGATTATAATATATCCTAGCTGCTTTAAATAATGAGGACTCAGTAAAACGAGAATTTGTATTAGAAACATATAGATAATCTTGTAAAGCATTATCAAAATTACCTAGAGCAAAATTGGCTTCACCCCTATAGAAATGTGCATTAATACTAAAAGATCCATCAGGGAAATTTTGTAAATATTGGTTAAAAGCTGCTATGGCTCCTTGATAATCATTAGTCATAAATTTATTTTCTGCAGTATTATATAGCATTTCTTCTTGTTCACCTGAACTAATTGTTTTGCCATATGACTGAGCAAAAGCAAAAAATTCATTAATTCTATCTGCATCAGTATAAGTCTCTCGTAGAGCTATCCAAGCGTCTTTTTCCGATTCACTGTTTTTGTATTTAACTATTAATTGTTGTAATAAGGTTATAGCTTCATCAAATTTTTTTTGATTTCTAAGTATTAATGCTTCCTTTAGCATAGCTTTATGTGCTAATGGATGATCTGGATACTTTGTATAGATTAAATTATATGTTTTTATAGCATCTACTTCATCTATTAATTCTTGGCTTAATCCTTTTTCATACAAAGCTTCTGGTACATAGCTAGAGTTAGGAAATTTGGTTATTAATAAATCTAAATATTTTATTTTTTCCTTTAATTGTCCTTTGATACCAAAAATTTTAGCATAAGATAAATATGCATAATCTGCTTTTAGTGGATAATCATCAATTACCTTTTTATACATTTTAGCTGCTTCATCAATGTTTCTATTCAAAAAAAGTGCATCTGCATATCTGAGATACGCGTCAAATTTAATATTCACTGGCTCATTATCTGCTAATGCAATAAATTGTCTAAAAGCATCAGCTGCTAATGAATATTTGTTGTTCATTAAATATGAGTAACCTAAGTTATAGTAACCTTTATTGTATTCAGGTAAATTTTTTGATGGACCATAATTTATAAAAGTTTGAAAGTTCACTAATGAAGAATCGTATTTACCTAATGCGTAAAAAGCTTCTCCTTTCCAAAATATAGCTTTAGCTTTTAATTGCCTATCTGTACCGTAGTTAATTGCTTTGTTTAAATTTATAATAGATTTATTATATTGTCTATCCTTGAAATCTAATAAAGCTTGATTGAGACAAGCACGTTGATACATATTTTCAATAGTTAAGTTTTTTCTAGGTAATTGCTCTATAATATCAATTACTCGTTGATAATTACTGGATATCATTAATAAATTTAAAATTAATTCTTGAGCTTCATTTTTCCTAATTGATTTGGGATATTCTTCTATATATTTTTGTAAAGCACTAATTGCTAAGTTATATGGATCATTGTCTAACTCATATGAAAGCTTTGCATAGTTAAACAAAGCATCTTCAGTGATTAAAGTATCAAAATTCAGTAAATAAGCGTCATAAAATGCTTTTTGAGCAAAGCTTTTTTGTCCAGTATTAATATATGCTAATCCTAAATGGTAAACTGCGTTCTGGTATAGAGTATCTTTGCTTGTAAGTACTTTCTCTAAATATTCTATTGCACATTTGTAATCATTAGTAATATAGCAGAGGTATCCCATTAGATAATTATCTTCTCTGCTAATGGCAGAATGATTCATATCAAAATATGAATTAAGATAAAATTTAGCTTTATTTACATCTTTTTTGTACCAATATACTTGAGCTAATAATCGCTGAATCTCAGATTTATATTTATCTGCAGCAGTGGGCAAAATCTTCTCTCCATGCACTATCACGCTATCTAGCTGATCAGTTAAATATTCTAAATATAAAATATTATAATTGCTATAGCTCAGAAATAAGGAATCATCAGTTAATTTTGATATTTTTTTGAAGTCTTGTAATGCTATATGATAGTTATTATTTAAATAATTAATATATCCTATGTAATATTGAGCATATGGTACAAACCAAATATCGTATTTCATTACATTAGAGAAATCTAGCATTGCTTCATTATATTGCTGAGTAGAGAAATAAGAATAACCTCTACGAAAGTAGAGTTCGGCCATTATGCTATCATTTAACCTATCATTTTCTACCTGATTAAAATAATCTATAGCTTTTTTATAATTTTTACTCCAAAAATAATTATTACCTATAAAAAACTTAGCAATATTCAC